>URYT01000013.1 GCA_900552185.1 uncultured Collinsella sp.
GCATCACGAGCCCCGACGGCCGCGTCCTGGGCAAGATGGGTCATGCCGAGCGCCGCGGCGACAACCTGTACCGCAACGTGCCCGAGCATGTCCCCGGCGATAAGTTCATGCCGATCTTTGAGAGCGGCGTGGCCTACTTCGCCTAAACCTTTCCCATCGGGTACAATCCCTTCGGGTAACAACACCCGCCACCGACACATCCGGTGGCGGGTTCTTTTTTTGCTTCGCGCATGTAGGAAGGACATCATGGAAAGCCGCAAGCCGTATCTCGCCACCCTGCCCGGACTCATCCTGGGCTGTCTTGTTTGCTGTGCACTCTGGGGATCGGCCTTTCCCTGCATCAAGATCGGCTACGCACTCTTTGGTATCCCGGCGCACGATAGCGCTTCGCAGCTGCTCTTTGCAGGTTTACGCTTTACGCTTGCCGGCGTCCTGGTTATCGTTGGGATGAGCGCGGCCCAACGCCGCCCCCTCGTACCGCAAGCGCGCGACATCAAGCCCATCTTTGTCTTGTCGCTCTTCCAGACTATCGGGCAGTACTTCTTTTTCTACCTGGGACTCTCGCGCGCCAGTGCCATGTCGAGCTCCATCATCGAGGCCAGCGCCAACTTCCTCGCAATCCTCTTTGCCGCCCTGGCATTTCGCACCGAGAAGCTCAATACGGCCAAGGTGCTTGGCTGCGTGTTGGGCTTTGCCGGCGTCGCGCTTGTCAACCTTTCGGGCGCAGATGGCACCTTTGGCTTCACGCTCGATGGCGAGGGCTTTATCCTAGCCTCCACTGTCGCGGGCGCTCTTTCGACCTGCCTGATCGGCATCTTCTCGCGCAAGCACGACGGTGTTTTGCTTGCCGGCTGGCAGTTTTTAGTCGGCGGCCTGGTCCTCACCGCCATCGGCTTTTTGATGGGCGGCACATTGTCCCCCACCGAAGTCGCCCCCGCCATCGCGCTCATCATCTACATGGCGCTTATCTCCGCCGTCGCGTACTCGCTGTGGTCCCGCCTGCTCGCCGTCAACCCCGTCAGCCGCGTGTCGGTCTTTGGCTTTATGAACCCGGTCTTTGGCGTGCTGTTGAGCGCACTGCTGCTCGGCGAGGGCGCTGGCACGAGCCCCGTTACCGTCATCGTTGCCCTGTTGTTGGTCTGCGGCGGCATCATCATCGTCAACAAACCCAAAAAAGCCTAGCGAGCTCACCTTTTTAGGGAGGGCGTTTGCACACTTTAGCTTAATGGAATACATCGATGAGCTGAGGGCCGCCACGCACGCAAGCGTGCGACCCTTTTCCTAGCGTATCTGGATGCCGGCTTTCTTTTTCTCGGCCTTGACGCGGTAGAGCTCCGCATCGGCAGCGCGAAGTAAGTCTTGCCAGGTATCAACACTATCGCCGACCCGCGCGCAACCGATGGACATCCGCAATGCATACGGCACCTCGGCATGCGCGAGCTCGTCGTTGATTGTCGCGCACAGATGCATGATATCCTGTTCCGCCGCTGCCTTTTGGAGCACCACGAACTCATCGCCACCATAACGCGCGATAAAGCCACCAGACGCCGAGCAGACCTCTTTGAGCGCAGCGGATATTACCTGAAGAGCATGGTCGCCCTCCACATGTCCATAGCGATCGTTAATCTGCTTAAAGCCGTCAGCGTCCATCATAAGCAGATATACATCTTCGGCCTGATCCACATTTGAAAAGAGCGACAGCATATAGGTCTCAAAACGGTTGCGGTTGTTGAGTCCAGTCAACGGGTCAGTCGAGATCAGTTGCTCCTGGCAGACGATATAGAGCAGCAACATGCTAATCATTATGCCGACACAAAGGCCAGGCACCGAGTATACGATCTGAAAGGTACCGCCCACCAGAGCGGGAACCGCAAAAAAGGCGAGGGTGCGATAAATGGCCTTCTTTTGCAGGCTTTCGACTTTTCGAGCCTGAATAAAGGCATGCAAGGACGTATATATGACGTAGCAGTAGCTAACGATAGGCTGAATCATATAAAGCGCTCCGCGACGATATACGCCCCGCGCATCGATATAGAACATAGCGTGCGTCCAGTAGCTGGTAAATGCCAGAACGACCACCAATGCGGTTGGCAACGTTAAAAGTACCACCCTATAGGGCGTGGTCAGGAGCCGTGAGCCCTGCATCGTCTCGGAATAGAAAAACCAAATGAGGCACGCGATGGCGAACAGCGAAAACGAAACCGCGTTGGAAATCCAGTTGGCCGTGATGCCTACAGGAGTGCTCACGCCGTCCGAGAGCGTCCAGATCATATCGAAGAAAATGTAGGCAGCAGACGTGTAGCCCAGCATGCTAAACAAAAGCTGCTGGGTGCTCGAGAACAGGGAGCGACGGCTTCGTACGGCAAGTCCGATAAGAATAATCATGCACAGCAGGAATATCTCGATCTTGAGTGCCTTTACCACTAGACGCCCTCCCTTCAATATCCAAGTGGCCAGAATCGCCCAATTCGAATCTGGGCAACAAACACCCCCTACTCCGCAGGGGTAAGGGGAATAATAGCAGAGCGCCCGAACGTCACTGCAAGACAGCTCTCGTTCGGGCGCTCAAACGGCGCGAGTTGCATGCCGGAATCATTGATGGGTATCGATTGCTACTCGCCATCGATGTCGGTCGCGACAGCCTCTTCGATGGCCTCGGCACCGGCAGGCGACAGGTCTTCCTTGCTCTGGCAGAACTTCTTATCGACCCAGCCGGTCAGAATCGGGGCCATGATTGCCGTGATGATGACGGCAGTGGCGATCTGCGCATACGCGGTGGGCGCAAGCTCGGCATAGCGCGGAGCGACCTCGGCGAGGGCGACCGGCGTGGTCATGGCCGTGCCGGCAATGGTGGAACATGCCACAGCCGCCTTACCATTGCCGCCACACAGGCGCTCGAAGGCAAAGGTAATGGGACCGACGATAAAGAGCGTGATGAGGCCCAGCAGGATGCCCGAAATGCCACCGGCGATGAAGCTCGAAAGGCTCATGGACGCACCGAGCTGAAAACCAATTACAGCGATCGCGGGATTGGCGCCGGGAACCAGCAGGTTCTTGATAAACGGGAACAAGTTGCCCAGGACCATGCCGATAACAAGCGGCAGGATGGATCCGATGATGGTGCCGACGGGGATGTTGGCGAGACCCGAAACACCAAGGATGATCATCGTGACGGCGGGGCCGGCCGTAAAGAACAGGATACCGACAGCGCCCTGCTCGGACTCATCGCCGAACTCGCCCATGATGCCCGTATAGAGCGCCATGTTGCAAAACATGATGCCGCCGATGATAGACACGGAGCTCAGACCCAGGAAGTTGTCGTTAAAGAAATATGCCACGCCTAGGCCGAGAGCCGCTGCGACGACCAGCTTGGGAATCAGCACGACGATGCCGGTCTTGATGGCGCCCGGCGTGGACTTAAAGCTGATGCCGGCGCCCACGAACAGCAAGATCGCGGCAACGATGGTGTTGGAGCCGCCGCGGCAGGCAGCCGTAAAGAAGCCGCCGACCTCAAAGCCCTGCGGGCAGAAGGTATTGAGCAAAAGGCCGACGATCATCGGATAGATCATGATGTCGCCCGGGATGCGCGGTACCTTGAATTTCTTTTGCTCGCTGGCGGTCGCTTCCTGTGCCATGAAACCCCCATTTCCGCTGACGCAGAACAAAAGCCCACGTCACGCTTTGCTACAGTAAAGTTTGACCATGGTACCAGAAGAAGCAGACCGCCTCGGTGAGAAATTCGATTCGTTAGGCCGGGACGATAACGCGTCCTGCTCCTATACGAGGCTCAAAACGATATAGAACACGATGCCCGAAACGCAGCACCACAACATCGACTTTGCCTTGATTGCCACCGCCACGACGCCGGTGGCCGCAATCCAGGGAACCAAGGCAGGCCAGAGTCCCGCGTCGAACGCGCCGGGGTTCACCAAGTCGTTGGCGACCAGCGCGGCAAAGGCAGCGGGCGGGATATAGCCCAGGGCCTCGGTAATGCGGGGCGACAGGGTCCGCCCGCGCAAGGCGAACGCCGGCGCGATGCGAAAGAACGCGATAGCAGCCCACGACGACAGCCACAGAACCAAGAACTCGTTAGCGGGCATCGCGGGCACCTCTTCCGTCAAATACAGCATCGCACGCCAGCGCAATGGCAATGCCGACCACGACGCTTGCCGGCACGGCAATATTCGCGAGGCCCAAGAACTTGCATACGGCGACGGACACCGCGCCCGAAACCGCCGCGACAACGTTACCGCGCGACAGCCGCTGCGAAAAGAGCAGGCAGATAAAGAGCGAGGTGCAGACAAAGGCTGCAATGGCGGTGGGAACATCGACAACGGCGCCGACGATGGCGCCCATCGTACACGAAACGCCCCATGTTGCGATGAGGATCACGTTGAGCACAAAGGACTCGCGCGGGCCCCAATCCTCCCCTTCAACCAACTTGGCAAGCGAGATGCCATATGCCTCCTCGGTAAGTGTCGCGGCAACAGCCAGCGTCTGACGCTTCGAGGCACCCCTCAGATGCGGTGCGATCGATGCCGAGTAAAGCGCAAAGCGCGAGGAGATTGCGGCGACGCTCGCGACGATCGATGCTGCAGGCACACCCGCCAGCCACAGGTTGCAGATCATAAACTGGCCGCTGCCCGTCACAAACGTACTGCTTAGAGCAAAGACCATCCAGGGCTCCATTCCCGTCTGCCCCATGATCATTCCGCACGGCGCGCCTATTGCAACATAGGTAAGCATCACTGGCCAGACGGTTCTAACGATTTTGAGCACCATACGTTTCTCATCCTGACAAGGTCTCCGAGCCGCATGTAGCGACACGGCAGAATCATCATCCGGCAGCAACCGAGTTCACCTACAATTGCCACCGGATCGAAAGACACAACTTTTTAGGAAGTCATTATGACAGCTATCGATCGAGACCGGGCGCGCGCGGCCTTCAAAAGCTACACCGATGCCTACGACGCCACCAACCCACGCATCGCGCTCAAAATCGAGCATACGTACCACGTGGCCGAGGCATGCGATGCCGTAGCGCGCGAGCAGGGCTGGTCGTCAGAAGATATTGACCTGGCATGGCTTTGCGGCCTGCTACACGATATGGGCCGCTTTGAGCAGCTGCGACGCTGGGACACCTTTAAGGACGCCGAGAGCATGAGCCATGCGGCGCTGGGCATCGAGGTCCTCTTTGGCGAGAATCCCGCCGATGCACCCGCCGTAACAAGCATCCGCGACTTTATCGATGACCCGGCAGAAGATGAGCTCATCCGAGCGAGCATTGCCTATCACAGCGATTTCCGTCTACCCGCGCAGCTCGACGTGCGCATGCGAAGCTTCTGCGATATCGTGCGCGATGGTGACAAGATCGACATTATGCGCACCATCGCCGACAGCACCGTCGACACCATCCTTAAGGTGGACGAGAAGACGTTTCTCGGCAGTCGTTTCTCGTCGCCGACACTTGCCGCCTTTGACGAACACCGCTGCGTCGCACGCGATGAACGCGACGAGTCCGCAGACTACCTGGTGGGACTCATCTGCTTTATGTTTGAGCTCGTCTATCCAGCAAGCCGCGCGCTGGCGCGCGAACAGGGCGATATCCACCGCCTGCTCGACGCGCCCTTTGGCATTACGCGACCCTTTACCGACCCCGCCACGCAGGCAACCTGGAGCCGTCTAAAGGACGAGATGCGTGACTGGCTAGCGCGTGCCTAGCGCCCAAGCTGGGCCAGCAGTTCCTCGACGACCTCGACGGCGTCCCCAACAACCTTGTACTGGGCAGCACCAAAAATGGGGGCATCCGGGTCCTCGTTGATGGCGATAATGCACTCCGCCCCACCGATGCCGGCAAGATGCTGAATGGCGCCCGAAACACCGATACTCACGAGAAGCTTGGGCGAAACCGATACGCCGGTCTGGCCAATCTGATGGCGATACTCCAACCAGCCGGCCTCCACGACAGGTCGCGTGCAACCAAGCTCGGCTCCCAGAGCCTCGGCGAGCCTTCGCATCAGGGGCAGATTCTTCTTGGAGCCAATGCCGCGGCCCACCACGACCAAGCGCTCGGCATCGGCGATCGAGGCCTGCTGCCTCCGCTCCTCGGCGGGAATCGAGATCTCGACACGGGTCTTAACGTCTTCCGCAAGCGATATCTGGGTGATCGTGCCAGAGCGGTCGTAGTCAAAGTCGGGCGCCTTAAAGATGCCGGGACGAACCGTTGCCATCTGGGGACGATGATTGGGGCAGACGATGGTGGCCATCAGGTTGCCGCCAAACGCCGGACGCGTCTGTTGCAGCAGTCCCGTCTCCGTATCCATCGAAAGTACGGTGCAGTCAGCCGTAAGGCCCGTCTGCAAACGCACGGCAACGCCGGGTGCCAGTTCGCGGCCAAAAGCGGTCGCACCGTATAGGATGGCCTCGGGTTTGCGTTCGGCTACCAAATCGCAGATCAAGCGGGCGTAGACCTCCGCATCGTTTTGGCGCAGGCGCTCGTCGCGACAGGCCAGGACTTCGTCGGCGCCCGCGCAAACCAGATGCTCCAGGTCGCCGAGAGAACCCTCGGGGCTCATGCCGACCAGTGCCACCAGACGGCAGCCGCGAGCATCGGCAAGCTCGCGCCCCTTGCCGATGAGCTCGTAGGCCACGGGAGCCACGGCGTCGTGCTCGTCAGTCTGCACGAAGACCCAAATGTCTCGATATGCATCAAGGTCCACCGCACCAGCGGCCTCATCACGCTCGATCGAGATAGCGTTGACGGGGCAGGCATCGACGCACCCGCCGCACAAGATGCAGCCTTCGGTCACGCGGGCGCAGCGATTGGGACGCTCGCCCTCCACCACAATGCCGCCCGAGGCGCAGGCGCGAACGCAGCGACCGCAGCCGATACAGGCTTCGCTATCGATAATCAGTCCGCTCATCTATGCCATCCCCTCGATAATCTTGGCAAGTTCTACCGCCTGCTCGGACGCCGTCCCCTCAACGGCCTCGCACGTTTGGTCACGGTCGGGCACAAACGAGCGCACGACCTGTGTCGGCGACCCGGCAAGACCGCAACGCGCGGGGTCGGCGTTCACGTCGGCGGCACTGACCAAGTGCACGTCCGCCTCCTCCGCCACGCGAATACCGGCAATACTCGGCATACGCAACTGGCCAATCTCCTTGGCAGTCGTCATCGCGCACGGCATCTCAAGACACACCGTCTCCTCGCCGGCATCGCAGCCGTGAACAAGCGCCAGTGAACCACAGGTCGTAAAGCCCGCGCTCCGCACGCAGCTCACGTCGGTCACACAGGGAATCTCAAAAGCACCGGCAAGCTCGGGACCAATCTGGGCCGTATCGCCATCCACCGCCATCTTGCCGCAGATGAGCAGGTCGAAGTCCTCGTCGAGCGCCTCGATGCCGCACTTGAGGGCGTAGGTGGTTGCCAGGGTATCGGCACCTGCAAAGGCGCGATCGGTCAGCAGCAGCGCGTCGTCGGCACCTCGAGCGATGCAGTCGCGCAGCAGCGACTCGGTCGCGGGGATGCCCATCGACATCACCGTCACGCGCACGTCCATGCCAAAGCCGATAAAGTCGTCTTTCAGCGCCAGCGCGCATTCCAAAGCGCTCGCATCAAAGGGATTAATGACCGCCTGCTTGCCATCGCGCACGATGGTATTGGTCTTGGGGTCCATCTTGACCTCGGTGCTTCCCGGCACGGCCTTGACGCACACCACCATATGGAAATCGCTCATCTTCACGCGCCCCCTTTCTGGACGAGCTCATCCAAGAGCTTCTCCGAAAACAGGTTGCCGCGACCCAGCTGCCCGTCGGGATCGAGCTGGAGCTTGAGCCGCGCCGACTCGACCATGGCCTCGTGACCGTACATCGTCTCTAAGAAGCCCGCTTTGATCTTGCCGACGCCGTGTTCGGCGGAGACGGCGCCGCCCATGGCCGTGACCTCCGCAGCCCACTGGGCAAACAGCTCGCCACCGCGACGGAAGTCCTGCGCATCGCGCGGCAGGATGTTCACATGCAGATGGTTGTTACCGATGTGCCCCCAGGCAGCAGATTCAAGCCCGCTTTCGGCCAACGTGCGGCGATAGAGCGCAACGACATCGGCAAGGCACGCGTTGGGCACCGACATGTCCGATCCCAGCTTGGTGATGGTGGGGTCGGTGCGGCGGCGTTCGTCGATGAGCATGTTGACGCTCTCGGGGACCGCATGGCGGAAGAATCGCTGACACTCGCGATCGACCTCGGTGCGCGCGACCCATGTCGCATCGTCACTGCCGCCCGCAAGCTCCAGTACCCACCCCAAGTGATACAGCTCCTCAGTCGCCTGAACTTCGTCGTCGCAGTCGAGCTCCACGTAGACACAGACCTTGGCGTCTTTATCGAGCGCCGGCAGCGAGGCGAACGCGGTCGACTGCTCACGCTGACGACGCAGGATATCCAGGGCGCCCGCATCGAAATATTCGATGGCAGCCGCGTGGGACAGGACGGGGCGCACGGAATCGGTAAAGGACACGGCCTTGTCTTCGCTATCGAAAAAGCAGCTCACGCCCCAAACGACCGCAGGCGCCGACTGCAGGGCAATCTCAAGCTCGGTGATAACGCCGAGCGTGCCACAAGCGCCGATAAAGAGGTCGATGGCGTCCATTTCGTCCGCAACGAAATAGCCTGAGGCATTTTTTGTCTTGGGCATGGTATAGCCGGGAAGATCGAGCTCGAGCGTACGGCCCACTGCCGTCACGAGCGACAGGTGGCGGCCCTGGGCAAAAGCCTCGCCGCGCTGAAGCTCAAGCAAATCGCCATCAGCCAGCGCGACGTGGAGTCCCGTGATATGTGGGCGCATGGGACCGTAGGCGTAGCTGCGGGCACCAGAGGCGTTACATGCCGCCATGCCGCCCAGACAGGCAGATGCCTCGGTGGGATCGGTGGGAAAGAACTGCTCGGGGGCCTCTTGGAACTCCTCGTAGGCCTCAAGCGATGCCTGGTCCCAACCAGCAGTCGGCAGCACCTTCTTGCTCAGCTGCTTGCGCAGCTCCGAAAGCACAACGCCCGGCTCCACGCGCAGCAGAAATTGGCCTTGTTCATCGCGGCGAAGGCCCAAGTAGCGATTCATACGGGAAGTATTGAGGATATGCCCGCCGTGGGGCACGGCACCGGCGGCAAGGCCGGTTCGGGCGCCCTGAACCGTTACCGGGACACGCTCGGCATGGAGCTTTTCCAAAATGGCACGGACCTCGTCTTCCGTTGTCGGAAACGAGATGCTCGAGGCCTCGCCCGATGCGCGAGACTCATCGCGACCATACTCTTCGAACTCGTCGGTGAAGGGTTTGATGGTTGCAGACACGCGAACTCCCCCTTTAGCTAACTACAGTGTTTGCAGGGAGATGTTACCGCATCGTTTCGTCGACGTGTTCGAGACCGTCTCCATAATTGGCGATTTTTACGTTCGTGCAATTCGGCGAACGGCAAGGCTTCCTCGGCAGACGATGCTTTTGACACATATGGCCCCGCCGTCGCCGACCGCGCGATTGTCGCTCGAAAAAAGTTGGAGTATTTTTTGCCGCCTTTTACCTGCGGAGACGCCAATCCGTCAAGCATTTGGTCAGCAATTGGTCAAGTAGCGGCTGATACGGTCGGCGTCGACAGCCAAAACCGATAGAAGTTTTGGCCCAGAAGCAGGGAGGTTCCCATGGCATATTACTGGCCCCAGTACGGCATCGCCATCGAAGTCGACGACGATCCCCATCTCCTACCTTTCGACGAAGAGGTATTCCCCGATACGACGGTCTACCACGTTACCACCGATGTGATCTGCGACCCCGAGTCGTTCTCGGCGCTCGCCCACCACATCGCGCATATCCACGACATCGAGCTCCCTCCCGACTTCGACGAGCTCGTCTACTCGCGCCGTCTGATGCTTCACATGCTCTTTGGAGCGGACCCGTCCACCTTTGCGCGCGTCTATACCACCAAGGATGCCGCATGAGCGCGAAGAGGCCACCCCACTTTGTAGGCCTGGGTCGTCGCAAGAAGCTCATCGTTGCCTGTTTGGCCATCGTCTGCGCCCTTGTCGCCGTAGGACTATACGCTTGGCAGTCGCAGCCCGTACCCGAGGCGGGCGCTTCGGTTACGACGGCCGAGGGCAAAACGCGTCAGGAAATCCAAGATGAGCTCGACGCTATCGTCCGCGACAACATGATGACGATTTCGGTCGCACCGGTCGCTCAGCTGCAGGAGGACGGCAAGCTGCGCGTCAACGTGCAAAACGTCCAAGACAATAAATTTCCCCAGCGATTCCGCGTCATCCAAAACGACGAGACCATGTACGAATCCGGTGTGGTCGAGACCGGCAAGACAATCGAAACGTGCCCCGCCGGCGACATCAAAGAAGGCGAGGCGTACATCGAGATCCAGGCACTCGATGCCAAGACCCTCGACAGCCACGGCAATCCGACACGTGTCAAGGTGCGGGTTGAGCAAGCCGAGAACTAGCTTTTCCGGCCGACGCGGCACCGCACGCAATTCACCAGCATTCGTCCAATCATCGCGGGGACGGCCCGCGGCGAATAGAAAGGAACGACCATGGACATCACCAGGAACACGAACGGAGCCAGAGCGCTCGTCGTGGGCGCAGGGCTCGCGCTCGCGCTCGCAATGGGCGCCGCCCCGACGCCAGCTATGGCAGCCGGGCGCGTTGGAACCACGAAGGTAATGGTCAGGACCGAGATCGACAACGTTGAGTTCAAAGTTCCGACGGTTATTCCCTTCGTCGCCAAGGCCGACGGCACGCTTCAGGGCCCCTCAGAAGACGCGACCACCATCGACAATCATTCGGCCTACGGCATCCATGTCACCAACATGAAGATCGATGCCATGAACACCTGGACCATTGCCGCCGACGCCAAGGCCGGAACCGCGCAGAACTCCATCGACTTTAAGGTCGGCCCCGACGGCGCGCTCCAGAACGCCAGCGCCGCAATGCAGGGAACGGGCCTCGATCTTTCCAAGAATGCAGCCTTCGACATGGGCTACCAGGGCATTGCCGGTGGCACGGACAAAATTAAGCTCAAGACAAGCGGAAACGTCGCCCGCGTCACGCGCGACATCTTCCGCGTAACCGGCGAAGGCGATCAGGTTGCAACGATCACCTGGACGGTCGAGCCCGGTGCGCACACGGCATAAGGCCGTCGCCCTGGCCGCCGCCGTCAGCATCCTAGCGTTTGGGCCAGCCATGGCCTTTGTCCAGCAAGAACAGGCGCAGGCCGCCACGCAAGTGACGGTCGACCTCTCGGAGCTCGACCGCAGCGACCGCGAGGAACCGTTGGCGCAGACAGGCGACAAACGATGGCTCTTGGCAGCAGGCGCGGGAACCGCCGGCCTCGGTCTGCACATCAAACACAGCCAGAAACAAAACATGAACAGGCCGCACTAAATTAGCTAAGGAGACCCCATGGCATCGAAGAACCTTTTGCCCGTCGTCGCACTCTGCGGCGCGCTCGCAACCGGAACGCCTGTCGCCGCTTGGGCGACTCCTGTCATGGCAGACTCCTTACCAGCGGCCCTAAGCTCCGCACCAAATCCGTCGAGCGCCATTGCGTGCAAGCGTTTTTCGATCGCACAGGCCGCAATCTCAACCTCGGGATGCCTTCGTCGTAATACGGACGGCTCGATAGTCGTGGATATCAATTGTTCGAACAAGGCAAACGGCTCCCAGGCGGGGTGCGCCGTCTGCACGTGGCGCTCGGTTGTGCTCGATGCAGATGGCGATCCATGCAATTTAGAGCTGCGCATCGACATCGCTTCGGTCGATGACTCGGCGAACGGAGCGAAGGTCGCCTTCGACGGTACGTTTTTTGAGAAAGGAGGCGGTATATGTCTGGGCTGCGCCGCCGCGAATGCAGACGACACGCAGCCAACCCTCTCATTCACGGCATCGTTGCGGCTGACCAAAGCCGGTACCGATGCCATCGCGGCGGGAGAAGCGTCCCTGCTGTTCTACGCCGTCAGCACCAAAGACACAGACGCTCATTTCGAGAAGCCAGCCGGATCACTCAGCCTTACACGAGGGATAGAGGCAGGCCCTATTGAAATCGATGTCCACGCGCAAAGCAGGCAACGCATTCTTGCCGACCCGGCGCTTCTCGAAATGGAGTGGAGCGGATCCGGAGCCATCGGAATTCTCCCCTCCGCGCTTGACGCCAAGACGCTCCCCTCAAACGACGAACCCATCAACGCAACCATACAAGAAGAGAGCGCGGACAAAGAAGCAGGTGCGGGCGACACGCCGTCGCCGACAAACAGCGTCCCAGCTTCTTTCGAAGCATCGAATGAGCCCGCTGCCGTTCCAAACGACCCCGAGCTCGCGGACAGTCTGGGGCTTGCTGATCCTCAAGAAATTGATGAGGGTAACTGCTGCGTGCTTGCCGCGCTCGACCACACAGAGGTCATCGACGCTGCGAACATCGAAGTTGCCGCCGCCAATCAGCCCGTCCGCAAGTCGGCCATCATCGCATTTCCCGAATCCATCGAAGTCGTCTTTTTGCCATCGGGCGAGGTCGTGGCCCCAACACTGCTCACCTTGTTGGGCGCCAAGAATACTCGAAACGAAATTAAAAAGGTCACGGTTGTCGAACCTGCAACCACCGCCAAGCTGCGTCTATACGCCGTTGCCCCAGACGGAGGCAAGACCTTGGAATTCGATGGCGACACACTCCTCGCCTGGCGACGTCTGGACATTATGCAAGACGTCTCGTATCAGATCGAACTCGTAGGGTTTGATCGTGCCCGCGATGCCAATATCATCGCCGCGGCTATTGAATCCCCACAGCGGCTTATGACGCTGCGCTTTGACTACTATCCCTATGTCCCGACAACCACCTGAGGCTTAAATGCTGCGCACCATTCCTAATACCACTTATATAACGTATTAGATGAGTCGCGATGTACCTCGCATTCCACTCTGCTACGATTGCCACGTTGGCATCAATACGGGAGGGCTCATGCCGGGCTTGGGAACAATCATCAACGTTGTGCTTTTAGTTGCGGGCGGTCTTTTGGGATTAGCGGGCGGCCGCTTCATTACACCGCGCATTCAAGACACGCTCATGAAAGCATCGGGGCTGTGCGTCCTGTTTATCGGCCTGGGCGGCACCATGCAAAAGATGCTCCTTATCGATGGGGAGGCGCTGGCGACCACCGGTACCACCATGCTCATTGTCTCGTTCGCCCTCGGCTCGCTCATCGGCGAGGCCGTCAACTTGGAAGCCGCCATCGAGAACCTTGGCGAATGGCTCAAGCGCAAGACTGGCAGTGAGGGCGATAACGAGTTCACCAACGCTTTTGTCTCGACTTCACTCACCGTGTGTATCGGCGCCATGGCCATTGTGGGATCGATCCAGGACGGCCTGCTCGGCGACTGGTCAACGCTTGCCCTCAAGGGCGCACTGGACTGCATCATCGTCTGCACCATGACGGCCTCGCTCGGACGCGGCTGCATCTTCTCGGCCCTGCCCGTCGCCGTGTTCCAGGGGACGATCACGTTGTTTGCCGGCGCGCTCTCCCCCATCATGACCACAGCAGCCCTCAACAGCCTTTCGCTCGTAGGCTCCATGCTTATCTTCTGCGTCGGCGTCAACCTCATCCGTCCTCAGACCTTCCGCACGGCCAATATGCTCCCCTCCGTCGTCATCGCCGTCATCTACGCCCTCCTGTTCTAAATCTATCTACGCAGCAGTATCTCGAACACCTGTTTGATGCTGTGCTATGATATGAGGTCACCGAAGCTGCGTTAGGAGAGGAGAGACGGTGGCCGACCAGGACATTAAGATGCTCATCGAGCGCATTATGGCCGAGGCCCGGACCCATCAGTCCGCCCGCTTCTCAAGCGAAGTCTATGCTGACGAGCCGATTCTCAAAACCGGTCGTCAGATGCAGAATTTCCTTCCCGACCAGTACCGCAAGATGCGCGAGATATCGCGCTGGCAGGATGACCCCAAAGGCGGCGCGGGTCGCTGGCTTTCGGAAGCCGAGCTTTTCTACCGCCAGGGCCTGCTGATGGCCGACTTTGAGGACGACTGTCCCTACAACGGCACCTTTAAGTCGTACTTTCCCACCTACAACGCCATGAGCGACCGGCAGTTGCGCGGCTACTTTACCTGGCGTGCCCAAGTGCGCCGCGGAACCGTCGAGGAAACGTCTACGTCCTTTGCCTTTCTGTATCTCTATGAGCTGATCTGCGGCATTGGCGTAGATGATCCGCTCGAAGGTTTTAACAAGATCAAGGCCTTTTGGGATGTCTATCGCGCCTTCGAGCCCGGCATCGACCGGTTTGCGCGCGTGTGGCTGCAGGATTACGCCGTGTTCCACGGGCTCGACCCCAAGCTGCTTCGTGACTCTAAAACCGTCATGTTCGATAACGCCCTTATCGAGCTGCGACGCGCGGCACGAGACCTTGTACCAGCACCGGCACCGTCCGGCCAGACCCCTAAGCGTCGCAAAACCTCCGAGCCCACGCTCCCCCTTCCGCCCGATGAGGTGCGCGAGGAGCGACTCATGGCCGCCATCAACGCCCTCTCCACGTACAACCTAAATAACTCGCGGCTCGATCGCAGCCACCATCGCGATCTGCGCCACGTAGCATGCGCCGTGTATGTCCGCATGGCGCGCTACTATGACACGCACCGAAAGACCGGCATCGTGGCGAGTTTATTTGGGGAGGAGACGGCCATGCCCTACACCATGTTTGCCTCGGCCGTATTCTTTGCGCCCGAGCGCCACGAGGACTGCGAATACCGCTTGGATCCTATCCATATCTACCGTTGCCAAAACGGCTTTTGGGAATGTATGCGTATCCACGGTAGTAGGCAAAAGAGCAACAAGCTCGGTGAAATGATGCGCGCCTGCGACCAACGCCTGCGCCTGGCGCTGGACCCCGCCCATCCCCTTAAGGAAGAAAAGGTCCCCAAATATCTGGCCAAGATTATCGATGACGAGATTGTGGCATGGCTTTCGTGGGACGCCGCACACCAGCCCGTCAAGATCGATATCGACCTGACTCAGCTGGGGCACATTCGGAGCGCCGCTGCGCAAACGCGCGAAGCGCTTTTAATCGATGAAGAGCGCGAGGACAGCGCGCCCGTGGAAGTCGAGACAGCGAACTCAGGGCAACCGGAAGCCGAGCCCGTAGCCGACGCGATTGTCGAGGCGGTCGCGGCACCCATTCGGCAGGACGAGACCGACGAGCCAACCATATCCACCGAACAGTTTGGTGTCGTGGCACCGCTTCTCGCGCCGACGCCCGCGTTCGCAGCTGTTGCGCCCGCTGACGCCACGAACGAACTCACGCCTGCCGCAGACGCCTATCTCCGCGCGCTGCTCGAGCACAACGCAGTACAGGCGGAATCGGCGGTAGTGCAATCGGGGCAGAGCGAGGACATGCTCGTCGACAGCATCAACGAGGCGCTCTTTGACCTGGTGGGAGACACCATTATCGAATTCGGCGCGGCAGGACCGCAAATTATCGAGGATTACGAAGCAGACGTGAGAGGATACCTAGACCATGAGTGATACCGCATCCGCAGCACCCCGCGTGCCCAAGCGCGTCGCCGCCGTCATTCTCAACTCACTCAAGGGCGGCGTGGTCCCGCGCATCGGCCTTCCCTACATCACCGTAGGGCGCGAGGTCGAGATCCGCGCCCTGCTCACCGATCTGAGTCTCATCGCCGACGGTGGCGCGAGCTTCCGCTTTCTGGTCGGTCGTTACGGCGCCGGCAAGAGCTTTTTGCTCCAGACCATCCGCACGCACGCCATGGGCGAGGGATTCGTCGTCGCTGATGCCGACCTGTCGCCCGAGCGCCGCCTGCAAGGCGGTCAGGGGCAGGGCCTTGCCACCTACCGCGAGCTCATCCGCAACATATCGACCAAGACGCGCCCCGAGGGCGGTGCGCTCAGCCTTATTCTGGATCGCTGGGTCGCCTCGTGTGCCGACGTCGACGAGTCGGTCGTCAATACCCAACTGGCCCCGCTCGAGGAGATGGTCCACGGCTTTGACTTCACCCGCATGCTCCGCCGCTATCGCACGGCCGTATCCGAGGGCGACGAAGAGACCATGAGCCGCGTGACCAAATGGATCCGCGGCGAATACCGCACCAAGAGCGAGGCTCGCGCCGAACTGGGCTCCTCGACCATCATCAGCGATGACGACTGGTACGACTACGTTAAGCTCATTGCGCGCTTTTTGGTCTGCAGCGGCTACAAGGGCATGCTGGTGCTCATCGACGAGCTCGTGAATCTGTACAAGATTCCCAACGCGATTACGCGCCAATATAACTACGAGAAGATCCTGACCATGTACAACGACACGCTCCAGGGCAAGGCGCAGTACCTGGGCATGATCATGGGCGGCACTCCAACCTCCATCGAAGACCGCCGCCGCGGCGTGTTCTCCTACGAGGCTCTGCGCAGCCGACTCGCTCAGGGTCGCTTTGCGCGCGAGGACCTTAAGGACATGCTCGCACCCATCATCCGCCTGCAGCCACTCACCTATGAGGAGCTGCTGGTGCTGATCGAAAAACTCATGCAAATTCACGCCGGCTACTTTGGCTGGACGCCCACGCTTACCGAGAACGACTTGGTGGACTTCCTCAAGATCGAGTTCGGTCGTGTGGGAGCCGATACGCATCTGACGCCGCGTGAAGTTATTCGTGACTTTATCGAGCTGCTCGACATCCTATGCCAGAACCCCGACGCCAACGTAGCCGAGCTGCTGCAAAGCGTCGGCGGTGACGCGCTGGCGCCAGCAACCGCAACAGGCGACACCGATACCGCAGGCGGCGACCGTAACTTCGCCGAATTCACCATCTAACCTGCCAAAAAGGGACAGGTTTATTTTGGCAGGTTTTATCTGGGCAAACGTCGAGGCATTAATGCAGCAAGCCACTGCCCACCGCGTTGAGAGATTCGTTTTTGAAAGGAGGCCTCGTGAACGCCTTTGACCGCTACGCCCCGTTTATCCAAGACTTCATCTACTCCCACGATTGGGAGAGTCTACGCTCCATCCAGGTTGCAGCAGCTGATGCCATCTTTAACACTCAGGACAATGTGCTCCTGACGGCATCCACGGCTTCCGGCAAAACCGAGGCAGCCTTCTTTCCCATCCTGACCGAGTTTTGGGAGAACCCGCCCGCAAGCGTTGGCGCCCTCTACATCGGCCCCCTCAAGGCACTCATCAATGATCAGTTCGTCCGCCTCAACGACCTGTGCGAAGAGGCCGATATCCCTGTCTGGCACTGGCATGGCGATGTCTCGCAGTCGCACAAGGCTAAGCTCATCAAAAAACCGAGCGGTATCTTGCAGATTACGCCCGAGTCGCTCGAGGCGCTCCTGATCCATAAGCACATGGCAATCCCTCGTATGTTTTGCGACCTGCGCTATGTGGTTATCGACGAGGTTCATTCGCTCATGCGCGGCGACCGCGGCGGTCAGACGCTCTGCCTTATCGAGCGCCTCTCGCGCATGGCGGGCGTGCAGCCCCGCCGCATTGGCCTTTCGGCCACCATCGGCGACCCCGAGCGCACGGGTGCCTTTCTCTCGCAGGGAACGGGACGCGACTGCGTTATCCCCCGTTTTGAGGAACCGCGTCGCGTGTGGCGTATCTCCATGGAGCACTTCTACAACTCGGGTCCCCAGGCACAGCAGCGAGGATTCGAGAGCATGGGTCCTCAAGAGGCCGAAGTGCTTGCATGCGAGCGCATTGAGGCAGCGGAACCCGCGGCACTGCCCGCCGGCGCCCAAGACATGCGTCACAGCGGACAGCTCACACAAGAGGAGCGCCGTCAACGTCGTGAGCGGGCACGGGGCAAGGCCGCTCCCAAAGACCGTTGCACTTCCTCGGCCCCCGAGGGCGAAGTCGACATCCCACGAGCGACCGAGCAGGCGCTTCTCAACCCCACCGACACGGCGCCCGACAACGCCGACCCCGGTATGGGCTATATCTTTGAGCATACGCGCGGCCGCAAGTGCCTGGTCTTTGCCAACTCGCGCGAGGAGGCAGAGGCCGTGTGCTCCATGCTGCGTAGCTACTGCGAGAACCGGCACGAGCCCGACCGTTTCCTCATTCATCACGGCAATCTTTCGGCATCGTTGCGCGAGACGGCCGAGGAACTCATGCGCGATGAGGAGCAGGCACAGACGACCGTCACCACCTCTACGCTTGAGCTTGGCATCGATATCGGCCGTCTGGAGCGTGCCTTCCAGATCGACGCGCCGTTTACCGTCAGTTCCTTTTTGCAGCGAATGGGCCGCACGGGACGCCGCGACCTTCCGCCCGAAATGTGGTTTGTCATGCGCGAGGAAGAGCCCGAGCCGCGCACGATGATGCCCGAGACCATTCCGTGGAAGCTCCTGCAGGGCATTGCGCTCGTACAACTCTATCGCGAGGAAAAGTGGGTCGAGCCGCCCGAGCTCGATCGACTCCCCTACAGTCTACTCTACCACCAGACTATGTCGACGCTTGCCAGCACCGGCGAGCTCACGCCAGCAGAGCTTGCCCAGCGCGTGCTCACACTCAGCTATTTCCATCGCATCTCGGCCGATGACTATCGCGTATTGCTGCGTCACCTCATTAAGATCGACCATATCCAGGTCACCGAGGGCGGCGGACTCATCGTGGGTCTCGCGGGCGAGCGCATCATCAACAACTTTAAGTTCTACGCCGTATTCCAGGAAAACGAGGAGTTCACCGTTCGTAGCGAGTCGGCCGAATTGGGCACGATCGTCAACCCGCCACCGCCCGGTGAGCGCATCGCCATCGCCGGACACTGCTGGATTGTCGAGGAAGTGGACTGGAAGCGCCACACCGTCTTTGCCACGCAGGTCAAGGGTCGTGTGCCGGCCTACTTTGGCGACTGCCCCGGTGACATCAATACACACGTACTCGAGCGCATGCGCAAGACGCTCAACGAGCACGCGACATATCCGTACCTCATGGATAACGCACGGGCTCGCTTGGCGCAGGCTCGTCATACCGCCGAGATTTCGGGCGCGGGAACTAAGCCGCTCATCAACCT
>URYT01000014.1 GCA_900552185.1 uncultured Collinsella sp.
TGGCGCTGGCGGCGGTAATCGATCATGCCTTGGATGATGGGCTTGCCAAAGCTCACGACATCATCGTTGTAGATGGCGGTTCGGGCTGCGAGGAGGCAGTCGGTAAAGTCCATATGGGTTTTGCCAAAGAGTTTGATGGCAAGGGCGACAACGGTGGGCTCGTCGACCATGACGTCATCGAGCAGCCTTCTCATGGCTGTAGCAATCTCAACGCGGGGAACCTTATAGACGTCGCGCAGCGTGACCACGACGCGCGTGATGATCTCAGGGTAGACGCGAGCGGTGCGTGTGGCGATGACCTTGGCAGCGCGAGGTGACAGAACTTCGTCGTCGTCAAGCAGGTAGCGTAGGATGACGGTCTCGTCGATGATGGTGCTACTCATGGATATCTACTTCCTCGGGACCCAAAATCGAATCGTCGCTTTCCGTGGCAAGGTATTCAACCCAGGCATTGCGCTCCTCGGCGCGGCGATTGGGGTCACCATATGCTTTGAGCGATCCATAGGCGGCGGTGCCGTCCTTTGAGCGCACGGCGACCGGCTGAAAGGGAAGCTTGCGCATCAAAATGCTTTGCGCGACAAATAAACGGACAGCCTCGGCGAGCGATGTGCCCATGGCGTCGTAGAGATGCTCGGCATGCTGCTTTTCTTCCTCGCGAATGCGCACCTGCAGGATGGCTCGTTTTTGAGTCGATGACATTACTGGCCTCCCTTAATGAGCGTGCAATATAGTCGGTCAAATGCGGCACGTGCCGATACCTGAGCATCTTATAACTATTACTTTATTTCGCTCAAGTAAATAACCATTAACTTGAATACAAGCGTAGTACATCCAAAATGAGAGCGCGTAAAAATCTCAGAGGCGTACGCATGTAATACACTCACCTTTATAGCCTCTAGAGAATAATTCCAACCTGCCAAAACCCCTGCAATACACCCGTATTGCAGGGCCTATGCTCAAGTTTGCCACCTGCAACTGCGTATATTTAGCCTGTATATCGTTGGAGGAACTCTATCGAAGCGCCTGTTTCGCCGCATGCGCTTCGATACGCCGATGCCGGACCACGGGCGGTCCGGGGCAACGTCGACAGGGTCTCTCCGGCATGGGATTCAGGAGGGAGTGAACAACATGGGCAATAAACGAGTCGTGGCTGATTCTTCACGCTGCATTGGGTGCCAAACCTGTATGGCGGCGTGCATCGAGGCACACGATATTCCCGGCAACATCGCCGCACCTCGCTTGCGCGTAACGCGCACGTACGAGATCTCCGCACCGGTGGCTTGCCATCACTGCGAGGATGCCCCGTGCGCGAAGGCCTGTCCTACGGGCGCCTTGTTCTTTGATCCAAAGAACCATCGCATCGGCGTCAACGAGGACAACTGCATCGGTTGCAAGAGCTGCGTCATGGCATGCCCCTTTGGCGCCGTGAGCGTGGCGACCACGCAGGTCCCCGTCTTGATGGGCGACGTGCGCGTGGGTTCGCAGACTAAGAGCTTCGTGCTCAAGTGCGACCTGTGCGTGGACCGTCCCGGCGGTCCGGCGTGTGCCGAGGCGTGTCCGACCAAGGGCCTCACCCTGGTAGACGAGGAGCGCCTGGCAGAACTGACTGCCGAGCGTGCCCGCGCCACCATCGAAAACGAGGCGTAAGCGTCGGGCGACAGGCCCAATGATTGTCAAATAAGTACCGAACATTCGGTAGCAGAGAAAGGAAGGAGGGTGTCATGGAGAAGCATAAAGTGATCTGCCCGTACTGCGGCGCCGGTTGCCAGTTTAACCTCTTGGTCCAAAACGGCCAGGTCGTGGGTACCGAACCGCTCAACGGCATCACCAATCAGGGCGAGCTGTGCCTTAAGGGCATGAGCGGCTACGACTTCATCAACGACACCAAGATCTTGACTCCTCGCGTACTGCACCCGATGATCCGCCGCACCAAGGGCGCGGATCTTGAGCGCGTAAGCTGGGACGAGGCACTGGATTTCACCGCATCTAAGATGCAGGCCATAATTGACGAATATGGTCCTAACGCCGTCATGACCACCGGCTCTTCGCGAGGCGGCGGCAATGAGGCGAACTACGTCATGCAGAAGTTTACGCGTGCGTGCATCGGCACCCACAGCGTGGACAACTGCGCCCGTACTTGACACGGCCCTACTGTCCTCGGTCTGATGGACACGGTTGGTTCAGGTTGCATGTCATGCTCCATCCCCGGTATGGAGGATGCGGGCTGCATTTTCCTCTTCGGCTATAACCCTGCCGATTCGCACCCCATCGTCGCAAGGCGTATCGTGCGAGCCAAAGAAAAGGGTTGCAAGATCATCGTCGCCGACCCGCGCCATATCGAAACCGCGCGTATCGCCGATATCTACCTTCCGATCAAGAACGGTTGCAACGTCGCGTTCCTCAACGCCTTTGCCAACTGCTTGGTCAACGATGGCCTCTACGACAAGGAATTCGTCGCCGAGCACACGAACGGCTTTGACGAGTGGTGGGAGACCATCAAGAACTACACTCCCGAATCCGTACAGGACATCACGGGTGTCGAGCCCGCGTTGATCCACCAAGCTGCCGAGATGTACGCCACGGCGAAGCCCTCTGCCATCATTGGCTGGGGCATGGGCGTATGCCAGCAGAAGCAGAACCTGAAGACGGTGCACACCATCGCCTCCATCGCCTGCGTTGCCGGCCAGATCGGCAAACCCAATTCCGGTCTCGCGCCCGTGCGTGGCCAGAATAACGTCCAGGGCTCCTGTGATATGGGCATGCTGCCCAACCTGTACCCTGGCTACCAGAAGGTCACCGACCCGGCAGTGCGTGCCAAGTTTGCCAAGGCTTGGGGCGTGCCCGAGGAAAAGCTCCCGCTCGAGGAGGGCTACAAGCTCACCGACCTGGGCCACCTGGTCGACGAGGGCAAGGTGCACTGCTTCTACAACTACGGCGAGGACCCGGTGCAGACCGAGCCCGATTCGGCCGGAATGCGCAAGACGCTCTCCGAGCTGGATCTGTTCATTTGCCAGGACATCTTTATGACGCAGACGACCATGCTCGCCGACGTCATCCTACCTGCCACCTCTTGGGGCGAGCACGAGGGTGTCTTTACCGCATCCGACCGTAGCTTCCAGCACTTTGACGCGGCCGTTCCGCCCAAGGGCGAGTGCCGTCACGACTGGGAGATCTTCGCGGATCTGTCTACGCGCATGGGTTACCCCATGCACTACGACAACACCGAGCAGATCTGGAACGAGTGCATTAGCCTGTGCCCCAACTTTGTGGGCGCGACCTACGAGAAGATGGCTCCCGAGGGCGGCTACGCCCAGTGGCCCGTCAAGAGCACCGATGTGAACGACCACGGTACGCCCGACATGTTCGCTGGTGGCAAGTTCACCACCAAGGACGGCCGCGCCAACCTGATGGCGCACGACTGGGAGGCGCCCTCCGAGCTTCCCGACGATGAGTACCCGCTCATCCTGTGCACCGTCCGCGAGGTCGGCCACTACAGCTGCCGCTCGATGACCGGCAACTGCAAGACGCTGGCGCTGCTTGCCGACGAGCCCGGCTTTGTCCGCATGAATCCCGCGGACGCCCAGGCGCGCGGCATCAAGAACGGCGACGAGGTGCGTCTCGATTCACAGCCGCCGCGGCCAGGTATACAGCCGCGCCGACGTGAGCGATCGCATCAACAAGGGCACGGTCTACATGACCTACCAGTGGTGGATCGGCAAGTGCAACGAGCTGACCATGCACAAGGTCGACCCGGTCTCGCATACGCCCGAGGACAAGTTCTCCGCCTGCCAGGTCGACGCTATCGCCGACCAGGTCTGGGCTGAGGGCGAGGTGGAGCGTCAGTACACCGAGCTCAAGCAGGCTCTGGTGGACGCCGCCGCTCCCCAGGACGTTGAGCCCGGCGCCGCCAAGTTCGACGACGAGACGCACGTGAACCAAATCGTGTAGTCCCGTTCTCGTTGGCTATTTGGGCCGGGCGTCCCGTACGTTCGGGAGCCCGGCCCGTTATTTTGAAAGGAAGTGGGGATGAACCGCTTCATCGACATCAACCCGGAGTGGTGCATCGGCTGCGGAACATGTCAGTCCGCCTGTGCCGACGCCCACCGGATGCAGGGTCTTCAGGATACGCCGCGCCTGGCGCTCGTGAAGACCGGCGGTATTTCGGCCGCCCTTGCCTGCCACCATTGCGAGGGTGCCCCCTGCGCCGAGGTTTGCCCGGTGAATGCCATCGAGCACGATGGCGATCGCATCCACGTCAAGGAGCAGGAGTGCATCGGGTGCAGGCTGTGCGCCATCGCGTGCCCCTTCGGAGCCATCCATCCCGATGGCACGTCTATCGCCGGTGTCGCAGGCATGTGCGACCCGACGCCTTCGTATCCTAAGTCCCTGAGCAGCCTGCTTACGTGGGCTCCCGGCCAGTACACCTGCGCCGTCAAGTGCGACCTGTGTGCCTTCGATCCGGACGGCCCGCATTGTGTGGCGGCGTGCCCCACCAAGGCGCTGACCGTCATGGGCGGCGCGGCCGATCGCGAGCTCGACGAGGCCAAGCGCCTGCGCTCGATCGAAAACGGTCCAGTCGTCGACGTTACCGCTGTGGCCCAGGGCCTGTCCGAGAAAGCAGAAGGGAGCGTAAACAATGGATAGCATGACGCTGTTTATCGCATCGCTTGCCGTCTCGTGCATCGGTGCGCTCGCCTCGGTTCTGCTGATCAAGGCCGATAACGCCGCCAAGACCGCCGGCTGCCTGATCGGCGCCGTCGCGGCCGTGCTGTCGTTCATCGCGGGCCTCGAGGCCGTGCTTGGCGACGTTTCGTCCCTCAACACGGTCTTCTTTTTCCCGTTCGCCCGTCTCGAGCTCTTGCTCAACGGCCTTGCGGGCCTGATCGTGGTCCTCATCTCAATCCTCGCCTTTGCGGGCTTCATCTACGGTCTGTCCTACTTCGATGAGTACCCGGGCAAGGTCGGGCGCGCCGGTTTCTTCATGAACACCTTCGTCGCCTCGATGATGCTCGTCATCACCGCCGACAACGTGTTCTGGTTCCTGGTCGCCTTTGAGCTCATGTCCCTTACGAGCTACTTCCTTGTCGTTATCGAGGAGAACAAGAACTCCATTAGGGGCGGTTGGCTCTACTTCGTCATCGCGCACGTGGGCTTTGTCCTTATCATGGCGAGCTTCCTGCTCATGACCAACGGCGTGGGCGGTTCCTTCAGCTTCAGTGATTTCCGTACGCATGACTTTGGACCCGCCGTCTCCTCCGCGTGCTTCGTCCTCGCGTTCTTCGGATTCGGCGCAAAGGCCGGTATCATCCCGCTGCACTCCTGGCTGCCCCAGGCGCACCCCGAGGCGCCGTCCAACGTGTCAGCCCTCATGTCCGGCGGCATGATCAAGATCGGCATCCTGGGAATCCTCAAGGTCGGTCTCGACCTGCTCGCGGGTTCGGGCGTCCAGCTCTGGTGGGGCCTCATGGTCCTGGTCTTCGGATCCATCTCGTCGGTCCTGGGCGTCGTCTACGCCCTCCACGAGCACGACATTAAGCGCCTGCTGGCCTACCACTCCGTCGAGAACATTGGCATCATCTTGCTCGGTGTCGGCGCGTCCATGACGGCGCACGCCCTGGGCAACGACGTCATCGCGACGATCGCGCTCATGGCCGCCCTCTACCACACGCTCAACCACGCCATGTTCAAGGGCGAGCTGTTCCTCGGCGCGGGCTCCCTGCTCTATGCCACGGGTACGCGCAACATGGAGAAGATGGGCGGCCTGTTCCGCCGTATGCCGGTCACGGCCGTCTGCTTCCTCATCGGTGCCCTTGCCATCTCGGCTATCCCGCCGCTCAACGGCTTCGTTTCCGAGTGGTTCACCTACCAGTCCCTGTTCAACATCTCGACGCTCTCCGACCCGGTCGTCATGGTGTTCGCCGTCGCCTCCGCGGCCGCCCTCGCCATCACCGGTGCCCTGGCCGTCACGTGCTTCGTGAAGGCCTACGGCGTCTCGTTCGCGAGCAGCTCTCGTTCCCAGGAGGCCGCGAACGCCAAGGAGTCCCCGGCTCCGATGTTGTTCTCGCAGATGCTCCTCGCGGCCATCTGCGTGGTGCTGGGAATCGGCTCTCCCGTCATCGCCCCGGTTCTGGGCGACGTCGCCCAGAGCGTGCTTGCCGGCTCTGCCGTCACAGCCACCTCGGGCGTGTCTCTGGTGAACGAGATTTCCGGTGCCGCCACCTCCACCCCCGCGATCGCCATCGCGCTCGTGGTCCTCACCGGCCTCGCGTTCGTGTTGAGGTCCTGCCTCGGCACCAAGGCCCCCGCTAAGAAGACCGACCCTTGGGCGTGCGGCTACGAGCCCAACGAGCACATGCCCGTCGTCGCCACGAGCTTCGCGTCAGACGTAGAGCTCTTCATGGGCCCGCTCTACACCCTGCGCGAGGTATGCACCAAGATCTGCTGGTCCATCGCGCACGTGTTCCAGAAGCTCACCGGTGTCGCCCAGGGCGTTGAGCCCCTGCCCGACCGCTTCCTGGTCGATGCACCGAGCGAGGGTGCCGATAAGCTGGCCGGCCTCGCCTCCAAGATCGAGGGCGGCAACTACTCCGTATACATCTGCTACATCGTCGCGGCGCTCGTGGTCTTCCTCGTGCTCGCCGTGGTCATGGTCTAGAGAGGGGAGAGGATATTATGAACATCGTTCTTGCGATAGCGCAGGGCCTCGTGGTCATGCTGGTCGCGCCCTTCTTCTCCGGCCTCGCCCGTGTGATTCGCGCGAAGATGCACAATCGCCGCGGTCCGTCCATCCTTCAGGATTACCGGGACCTCGCGAAGCTCATGGCGCGTCCCGAGTCCGTGAGTTCCGACTCGAGCTTCGTGCTGCGCATCATGCCGCCGCTGTTCCTCGCGGTGTCGTTCATGCTCGCCATGGGCCTGCCCATGTTCACGCTCGAGAGCCCCATGCCCGTCTTTGGTGACGCCATCACCATCATGTACGCGCTCGCGCTGTCCCGCTTCTTCTTCGCGCTGTCCGGCGTGGATTCCTCCAACGCCTACGCGGGCTTCGGCGGTATCCGCGAGCTCCTCATGAGCGTGCTCATCGAGCCGTCCATGCTCATCGCGCTGTTTACCGTCGCCATCGTGTGCGGCTCCACGGACATTGCGACCATGGGTCAGCACATCGTTACGGGCAACGTCTCGAGCGTCGTCGCCGTCATCCTCGCCGGCGTCGCCTTCGCGGCCGCCTGCTATATGGAGCTCGGCAAGCTTCCGTTCGATCAGGCCGAAGCCGAGCAGGAGCTCCAGGAGGGCCCGCTCGCCGAGCTCTCCGGCCCGTCCCTGGCCATGATGAAGCTCGCCATGGGCATGAAGCAGGTCGTGGTCGTCGCTTGGTTCACTTCCATCTTCATCC
Source organism: uncultured Collinsella sp. (assembly GCA_900552185.1). GTDB lineage: Bacteria > Actinomycetota > Coriobacteriia > Coriobacteriales > Coriobacteriaceae > Collinsella. The sequence goes on from URYT01000014.1 coordinate 7,394, forward strand.
CCTGGGGAGAGCCCGCGACCATCGGCGTCACCGCTCTCGTGGGCGCCGTCGTCTTCCTTGTCAAGTGCCTGGTCGATTTCGTTGTCTGCGGCGTGCTCGAGAACTCCGTTTCCCGTTCGCGCTTCAAGGTGCTCGGTAACCAGACCTGGGCCGTCGTCGGCATCGCGGTCCTCGCGTTCGTCTTCGTCGTCGTAGGCGTGTAGGGAGAAGGGAGAAACTATGTCAATCGAATCGAGCTTGTCCCTCTTTGCCATGGTGGCGATCGCCGTCCCCATGCTGGGCTCCCTGCTCATCGTCATGCTGCCGCGTCCCTACGCTAAATGGATCTGCGCCTTTGCCGGCGGCATCGCCACGGTCGCTTCCGTTGGCTTGGCCGCGACGTTTGCCGGAAACGGCATGAACGCGGTCGATGTAACCTGGGCGAGTATGGGCCAGACCTTGGTCATGGGCTTCATATTCGACCGGATGAGCACGCTGCTCGCACCCGCGTTCGTCGCTATCGGCCTGCTCGTCGTCATCTATTCGTTCCCGTACATGAGCGATAAGAACAAGGAGCATCCCGACGCGCCCCGTCGCCGCTTCTACGTGTATTTCTCCACGTTCATCGGCGCCATGGCCGGTCTCGCCTACAGCTCCACCATCGTCGGCCAGCTCGTTTTCTTCGAGATCACCGGCGTGTGCTCCTGGGGCCTCATCAGCTACTACATGACGCCCACGGCCAAGAAGGCCGGTATGAAGGCGCTCATCATCACCCATATCGGCGCTCTGGGACTCTACATCGGCGCGGCCTTCCTGTTCGCCGGAACCGGCACGTTCGCGCTGAGCGCGATCTCCCAGCTCGATTCCGGTATGAAGACCGTCGTGCTGCTGCTCATCCTGTTCGCCGCTTGGGCCAAGTCCGCCCAGTTCCCGCTCTACATGTGGCTGCCCTCCGCAATGGAGGCCCCCACGCCCGTTTCCGCCTACCTCCATGGCGCGTCCATGGTGAAGGTCGGCGTGTGCGTGTTCGCCCGCGCTCTTGCGAGTGCCGGCGATATCCCCGAGATCGTCGGTTGGGTCGCCATCATCGACGCCGTCGTGACCATGCTCTTCGGCTTCCTCATGTACCTGCCCCAGAAGGATATGAAGCGCCTGCTCGCCTTCTCGACGATCGCGCAGCTCGCCTACGTGTTCTTCGGCCTGGGCCTCTCCGTGTTCGGAAGCCAGATGGCGTTCAACGGCGCCGTCGAGCACATCTTCAACCACGCGTTCACCAAGACCCTGTTCTTCCTCATCGCCGGCTCCCTCAGCTTCACGCTGGGAACCCGTATGTTGCCCAAGATCCAGGGCCTCATGAAGAAGTACCCGGTCACGGGCGTGGGCTTCGCGGTCGCCGCGACCGCTATCGCCGGCGTGCCCCCCATGAGCACGTTCTTCTCCAAGTTCCAGATTATTTCCGGTGGCTTCGCGGTTGGTGCTTCCAACACGGTCATCTTCGTCCTCGTGTGCGTCATGGTCGTCGAGACCGTCGCCACCTTCGCATGGTTCCTGCGTTGGATGGGTAAGGTCCTGCCCGGTGAGCCGAGCGAGACCGTGGCCGCCGGCCAGCCCCTTCCGCGCGCCATGGCGTTCGTGTTCGTCGTCCTCATGATCATGGTCGTCGTCGCCGGTCCTCTGTCCTCTAGTTGGATGGGTTAGGAGGTAGGACATGGGTTATTCGTTAGTCAATATCCTGGGCGGTCTTCTGATCGTGACCTCCACCATGGTGGTCGTCTCGAAGACCATCCCGTCCGCCATTAAGTGGTACGCGATCCAGTCGGTTGTCCTGGTGGGCGTGCTGCTCACCCTGGGCCTCACCACCGGTGCCGCCGAGCTTCTCATGTGGGCCGCGTCGGCCTTCGTCACCAAGGTGATCCTCGTTCCGTTCATTCTCAACCGTGCCTACAAAAAGATGGGTTCGCCTGCCGATAGCACGCTGACCTCCTCCATCAAGCCGGCCTGGACCATCATCCTCACCGGTCTGGAGGTGGCCATCTGCTTCGCGGTGGTCACGCGCCTGAGCCTGCCCACCGCTGAGGTGGCTACTCCGGCCCTCGCCATTAGCTTCGCGCACTTCTTCGTCGGCCTCACGTGCATCATCTCCCAGCGCAACATCCTCAAGCAAATCTTCGGGTACTGCCTTATGGAGAACGGTAGCCACGTGACGCTCGCCCTGCTCGCGCCCACGGCCCCCGAGATCATCGAGATCGGCATCGCCACCGACGCCATTTTCGCCGTCATCATCATGTCCGCCGTCGTCGTGAGGATCTGGAACGACACCAAGTCGCTCGACTCCCACGACCTGACCGAATTGAAGGGGTAGGCCATGGATGTTTCAATGCTGACGGTCGCCCTGCTCGCTTGTCCCCTCGTGTTCTCCCTGATTATGGCTGCGCTCCCCAAGACGACGTCCTACAGCGTCTTTGCGGGGCTCAACACCATCTCCGTCGCGGCGACCCTCGTCCTTTCGGTCGTCACCGCGGGAACCATGCTCTCGAGCGGGCAGAATATCGACGCTTTGGGCCTGTGGCTCCATCTCGATTCGCTCTCGTCGATCTTCGTCCTTCTGGTAGGCATCATCGGGTTCATCACCGGCGTGTACTCCATCTCCTATATCAAGATCGATATCGAGGAGAAGACCATGCCGGCCGAGCGCACCAAGCAGTACTACGCGCTGTTTAGCCTGTTCGTTTTCACGATGCTGCTCGCCTGCCTGTCCAACAACATCATCCTCACCTGGGCGGCGGTCGAGGCCACCACGTTGTCGACCGTGTTCCTCGTGGGCATCTACAAGAACAAGCAGGCGCTCGAGGCGTCTTGGAAGTACGCGATGGTCTGCACCGCCGGCGTGGCCTTCGGCCTGTTCGGCACGCTGCTCATCTACGCGAACGCCGCCGATATCATGCCCAACGCGCATGAGGCAGCCTTCCTCACCTCCATCATGCCCTACGCCGACCAGTTCGACCCGATGCTCGTGCGCCTCGCGTTCGCGTTCATCGTCATCGGCTTCGGCACCAAGGCGGGCCTGTTCCCCATGCACACTTGGCTGCCCGACGCGCACTCCCAGGCTCCGAGCCCGGTCTCCGCGCTGCTCTCGGGCGTGCTGCTCAAGTGCGCCATGCTGGTGATCATCCGCTTCTACTCCCTGTCCATCATCACGGTGGGCGACACCTATCCGCGTACGCTCCTGCTCATCCTGGGCACGCTGTCCATCCTGGTGGCCGCCCTGTGCATCTTTAAGCAGGACGATATCAAGCGCCGCTTCGCGTACTCCTCCGTCGACAACGTCGGCGTGGTCGCGCTGTGCCTGGGTATCGGTGGTCCGCTCGGTATCGCCGCCTGCCTGCTGCACTGCATCTTCCACGGTTTCACGAAGGCGCTCGCCTTCTGCATGGCCGGTAACATCCAGCACATCTACCACACCCGCGACCTGAACAAGATCAAGGGCGTCGTCGAGATCGCTCCCGTCACGGCAGCGCTCACCATCATCGCCCTGCTCGCGCTCGCCGCCTTCCCGCCGTTCGCCCTGTTCATCTCCGAGTTCCTCACCTTCGTGGCCGGCGTCCAGTCCGGTCCCATCTGGGTGGTCGTGCTCGTGGCCATTGGCCTCACCGGCGTGTACTTTGCCCTTACCGGCATCGCGCTCAAGTCCATCTTCGGCAAGGCGCCCGAGGGCATGAAGCGCCACGAGGTGCCCGCCCTCATGATCATCCCCGAGATCGCCCTCGCGATCGTGGTCATGTGGTTCGGTATCGCCACCCCGGTCGCCATCACGAGCGGCGTCGAGGATGCAACGTCCGTCGTTTTGAACCAGAGCGTCGAAGAGCTCCACGAGGCTCCTCTCTACCGCATGGTGTTCAGTTCCCAGACCAAGACAAGCGAGGTGAATTAGCACCATGGCAGAACCTGAAAAGAAGGACTACGCTCGTCGTTGCGAAAGCCACGTCGAGGCCCTGCGCGCCGCAGTGCCGGGCGCTATCGAGAAGGTTGAGTGGCAGTGCGAGGACCAGCTGACGATCACCGTCAAGCAGGACAAGCTGCCCGAGGCCGTCCACTACCTGTACTACGAGCGCTACGGCTGGATTCCCGTGATCATCGGCAACGATGAGCGCAGCCTGTGCGGCCGTTACGCCGTGTACTACGTCATCTCCATGGAGGGGGAGGATCCCGGCTGGGTGACCGTCCGCACCGAGGTCGATCCCGCCAAGATGACGTTCCCGTCCGTGACGCCGTTCGTCCCCGCCTGCGTGTGGGGCGAGCGCGAGCTGCGCGATATGTTCGGCCTGATCCCCGAGGGTCTGCCCGATCGTCGCCGCCTGGTGCTGCCCGATGACTGGCCCAGCGGCCTGTACCCGCTGCGCAAGGACTCCATGGACTACCGCTTCCGTCCCGCTCCCGCGAGCGACATGGAAAACTACGAGTTCTTGGCCGACACCAAGGGCAAGGAGACCACGCTCGTCCCCATGGGCCCGCTGCACATTACCTCCGACGAGCCCGGCCACTTCCGCCTGTTCGTCGAGGGCGAGACGATCGTCGACGCCGACTACCGTCTGTTCTATGTGCACCGCGGCATGGAGAAGGTCGCCGAGACGCGCCTGAACTATGACGCTGTGACGTTCCTCGCCGACCGCATCTGCGGCATCTGCGGCTGCGCCCACTCGGTGGCCTATGCCGAGGCCGTCGAGCGCGCCCAGGGCATTCATGTCCCGCCGCGCGCCCAGTACATCCGTGCCATCATGCTCGAGGTCGAGCGTCTGCACTCGCATCTGCTCAACATTGGCCTGGCGTCGCACTACACGGGCTTCGACTCCGGCTTCCAGCAGTTCTTCCGCGTCCGCGAGAAGTCCATGGACCTGGCCGAGAAGCTCTCCGGTCACCGCAAGACCTACGGCCTCAACGTGATCGGCGGCGTGCGTCGCGACATTTTGGCCGAGCAGAAGCTCTCCACGCTCACGACCATCCACCAGCTGCGCTCCGAGGTTCAGGAACTCGTCGACGTCTTGCTCTCCACGCCCAACTTTATTGAGCGTACGAGCGGTATCGGCATCTTGGACCGCAAGATCGCACGCGACTTCTCGCCGGTCGGCCCGCTCATGCGTGGCTCGGGCTATGCCCGCGACGTGCGCTTTGACCATCCCTTCGACGGCTACGCCGATCCGGATGTCCAGAAGATGCATGCTGCCACGGCCGACACCTGCGATGCCTTCGGCCGTACCGCCGTTCGCATTCAGGAGGTCTACGATTCGATCGACATGATCGAGACCATGCTCGAGAACTGCCCATCGGGCCCCATCCTCACCACGGATTGGGAGTACACCCCGCACAAGTACGCCATCGGCGCCACCGAGGCGCCGCGCGGCGAGGACGTGCACTGGGCCATGCTCGGCAATAACCAGAAGTGCTACCGCTGGCGCGCCAAGGCCGCCACGTACAGCAACTGGCCGGTCCTGCGCTACATGTTCCGCGGCAACACCGTGGGCGACGCGGCGCTGATCGTCGGCTCGCTCGACCCGTGCTACTCCTGCACCGACCGCGTGACGGTGACCGATGTCGCCGCCAAGCGCGACCACGTGCTTGACAAGGAGCAGTTCGAGAACGTCTGGCGCGACAAGTCGCCGCTTGCGGGCGAGGGCACCATGGCCGCTCCGCTCGATGAGGAGGCGCTCTAATATGCTGAAGCTTTGGAAGGTTAACGCCAAGGCCGGCGACGCGACGGTCAAGTACCCGTTTGCGCCGTTCCCCACCAACAAGGACATGCGCGGCAAGCCCGAGCACAATGCCGAGCTCTGCATCGCCTGCGGTGCCTGCGGCGTGGCGTGCCCGGCCGATGCCATTCGCATGGACACCGACCTTGCGGCCGATACCATCACCTGGTCGATCGACTACGGTCGCTGCATCTTTTGCGGCCGTTGCGAGGAAGCCTGCCCCATGGAGGCCATCAAGCTCGCCGAGGAGTTTGAGTTGGCCGTCATGAGCAAGGACGACCTCACCAGCAAGAGCGTCTACACGCTCGAGCACTGCTCGCGCTGCGGCAAGCCGTTTGCCCCGCACAAGGAGATCGACTACGCCAAGCGCCTGCTGCAAAAGGCCGGCGGCATGGAGGCCGAGCAGGCCGCCCGTACCGTCGGTATGTGCCAGGAGTGCAAGCGCGAGCTCGACGCCCTGCGCGCCGCCTCGGCCGTAAAGACCGGCAACGCTGCCGGCATGGCTGCCAACGAGACGCTTGCGTCCGGCGAGCCCCAGGGCCCCGGCATGGAGTATCTGGGCGGCCACGGCGTGAACCCGGAGTATATCGACCGCGAGCTCAACCCCGATGCGCCCGAGATTCCCGCCGGTCCGGCGCCGGTCGAGGGCATCATCATGGATTTTGAAACGAAGGAGGAGTAACCATGGCCGAACCCACGCTTTTGCCCGAGCGGCTTCAGTACCGCCCGACCAAGATCGAGCTCGACGAGAGCATCGAGAAGGCCAAGGCGACCCTTCTTAAGAAGATCAAGCGCTCGGTGTATGTCTACCGTGTTGACTGCGGCGGCTGCAACGGCTGCGAGATCGAGATCTTCGGTTCCATCACGCCCGTCTTCGACGTCGAGCGCTTTGGCATCAAGGTCGTGCCCTCGCCTCGTCACGCCGACGTGCTGCTGTACACCGGTGCCGTGACGCGTGCCATGCGCATGCCGGCCCTGCGCGCCTTTGAGGCCGCACCCGATCCCAAGATCGTGGTGTCCTATGGCGCGTGCGGCTGCACCGGCGGCATCTTCTACGACAACTACTGCGTCTGGGGAGGCACGGACAAGATTCTGCCGGTCGATGTCTACATCCCCGGCTGCCCGCCCAGCCCCGCGCAGACCGTCTACGGCTTTGCCATGGCACTTGGCCTGCTGGACCAAAAGCTCCATGCCGAGACCACGGTGGAGGCCGCCGACGAGCAGGCCGATATCCTGCACCCCGGCGTGCCGTACAAGCTGCGTGTTGCCATCGAGCGCGAAGCTCGCGCCATGAGCGGCTACCGTTACGGCCGCGACCTGGCCAACGAGTTTATGGATACGCTCGAGGGCGCACCCAAGGGCGATATCCGCGGTGCCATGGCGCTGCTCATCGACAAGCAGGACGATCCGCGCCGCGTCGAGGTGTACTCGGCGCTGCAGGATCTGGTGCTGGCCGGAGGTCGCTAGATGGAGCTCACGGACCGCTCTGGTTACTTCGCGGGCCCCGGTATGCTCGGCGGCTCCTTTGGCGATGCCTCGCGCGCAAGCGACGAGGCCGCCGAGGGCGTCGCCGACCCCTGCCTGGGCCATGCGCCCGACCAGGTGGTCTTTTACGAGCTCACGCGTAAGTTTGTGGAGACCGAGGAAGACGTTCCCCAGGAGGCCTGCGACGTGCTGTACTACACGCTCGCCGTGGGCCACCACACCGGCGTGCTCGACTGCTTTGAGCCGCGTCTGTCGGTGCCGGTGGATGTGTTCTATTCGCTCGTCGACGCGTTGCCGGAGGGGGAGGCCCGGACTAAGTTTGAGGCCATTCGCTTCTTTGGCGAGTGCCAGCTCGACAAGGCGGCGGTGCCGTCGCTGCTCGAGGCCTGCGACACATTACTCGACGAGCGCGGTTTTCGCGGGTCGGCCAAGGCCGGCATCTCGGTGTTCGACGACGACTTTGGCCTGCATGCCCAACAGGTCGCGTTTCTGATGAAGTTCCGCGATCTGGTTGAGCGCGTGCGCGATGTGTCGGGCGTGTATCTGACGGGAAGGTTGCAGTAATGGGTCGCGTTGTGGATGGTCGTGTGAACGGAGCCCCATTTGCGGGTATCGTGCTCACGGCGGGAAGCGTGCTGCGCGCCGACGATGCCTCCGGCCCCGTGCTCTCCAAAAAGATGGAGGACGCGCCCATCGCCGGTTGGTACACCATCGACGGCGGCCAAACGCCCGAGGATGACATCATCGAGGTCAAGCGCGAGCGTCCGCCGCGTCTGGTCTTGGTCGATGCTGCCGACATGGCGCTGCCCGTCGGGTCCATTCGTTTGCTCGACAAGCGCGATGTGGCCCGCAAGTCGATGTTCACCACGCATTCGCTTCCTTTGTCGATTCTGATCGAGGAAATCGAGCAATCGTGCGAAGATATCGTCTTCATAGGGATTCAGCCGGGCGACACGGAGTTCTACAACCCCATGTCCCCGGAAGTCTTTGACGCCGTCGACGCCGTGTATGACGCCGTGGCTGCCAACGACTTTTCCCACTTTGTCCGCTTGGGGCAGGAGCTATAGCAGCGCTTGCCCCTGCTGAATAGGAAAGAAGTGATTGACATGGCAGATTCCAAGGTGGAGTACCCCGCTCCCGATTGGCTGGCGCCCGCCGCGATCGAGGCCAAGACCGAGGCCGCCGGCGTGACCAAGGCCAACCTGCCGGTCGCAAAGGCCTTTCTGTTGGCAATGTTCGCCGGTGCGTTCATCGCCTTCGGCGGCCTGTTCTTTACCGTGTTCTTGAGCGATAGCACGCTGGGCTGGGGCGCCCAGCGCGTCGTGGGCGGCCTGTGCTTTTGCCTGGGCCTGGTGCTCGTGCTGGTGTGCGGCGCCGAGCTGTTCACCGGTAATTCGCTTATGGTCTGCGCGCTCAAGAGCAAAAAGATCACCCTGGTCCAGATGCTCAAGGCTTGGGTCGTCGTGTGGCTTGGTAACTTTGCTGGTGCCCTGTTCATCGTCTTTTTGGTGTACATGGCCGGCATCTATAAGCTCAACGGCGAGGCGGTCGCCAACTCCATGGTGAGCGTCGCCGCCGGCAAGGTGACGGTCGACTGGGTGACGATCTTCTTCCGCGGCATCCTGTGCAACATCTTTGTGTGCCTGGCCGTGTTGATCGGTACCGCCGGCAAGACCGTAGTCGATAAGGTTGTGGGCATTCTGCTGCCCATCGCCGCCTTTGTGGCCTGCGGTTTTGAGCACTGCGTTGCCAACATGTACTTTTTGCCTATGGGCGCCGTGATGCATGCATGCGGTTACGGTGCCGACGTCGCCGGCGCCGATGCGCTCAACGCTGCGGGCATTGCGTTTAACCTGTCCGCTGCCACGCTGGGCAACATCGTGGGCGGCGCGGTTCTGGTCGCGCTCGGCTACTGGTTTATCTACGCCAAGAAGTCCGAGGCGTAAGGTATCGTCTGTTTGACGTTGGGCCTCCCGCGGGGCGTTGCCGTGCGGGAGGCTTTTTGGGCCTGGGGCTCGTTGCCGGGCTTTTGGCCTGTTGTGTTTGGCTGATGAAAGGGGTAATCGAGATGGCATCTGCTGTGAAGCGTGACGGTCGCGCCGTGGTGACCACATGCGGGGGATGCTATGCCGATTGCGCCTTTGCGGCACGCGTTGAGGACGGTCGCGTGGTGGCCGAGTTGCCGGTGCCGGGGCACCCGTGCGCGGCGCGTGCCCTGTGCGCCCGCGGGCGCCATCGCCTGGACATGCCGTTTGACGAGCGTGACCGTATTTTGCATCCCATGCGCCGCCGAGCTGATGGCTCGGGGTTCGATGCGATTTCCTGGGACGAGGCGTTTGCGCAGATTGCAGCGCGCCTTGGGGGGATTGTTGACGGGCATGGTCCGCATGCGCTGGGCATGACGCTCGGTGTTCCCTCGTTCGACCGCTACTGGGCGTATCGTCTTATGCATGCGCTGGGCTCGCCCAACGTGTACGGTGCCGACGGCGCCTGCGAGGTAAGCCGACTTACCGGTTGGGAGCACAGCCTGGGCTACAGCCCCGCCTCCGACCTAGCGCATACCGACTGCATCATGTACCTGGGGCGTTCGCTGGTGGACTCGTCTTCGATGGGGGCAGTCGACGCCTTGAATGACGCACGCCGGCGCGGGGCGAAAATCATTGTCGTGGACCCGCGGCGCAGTGGCTCTGCGGCGCTTGCCGACCGCTGGCTGCGCGTGCGCCCGGGCTGCGACTTGGCGCTGCTGTTGGGTATTGCCCACGTGCTGATTGTCGAGGGTCTGTACGACTACGAGTTCGTTGCCCGCTACACCACAGGCTTTGACGAGCTAGCGCAGGCGGCGAGCGCTTGGACGCCTGAGTGGGCCGAGTCGATGTGCGATGTGCCGGCGGACGATATCCGTGCGACTGCGCGTGATTTGGCTGCCGCCGCGCCTGCCGCTGTCGTGGATGCGGGCTTTCATGGCGGCATCGGTATCGCGTATGCCAATAGCACCCAGACCGCGCGCGCTATCTGCTTGGTCGATGTGCTGCTGGGCTGTATTGGACATGCGGGCGGTGCCCTCAACCCGCCCACGCCGCTTGCGTTGGGCGATTTGGACCCTGCGTGTTTCGCGACGCCGTCGATGCCACGTGAGCCCAAGTTGGGGTCCGAGCGCTATCCACTGGTCGATCCGGCGCGCGGTCTGTGCACGACCATCGGTCAGTCGATTCTTGCCGGCGATTTGCGTGGACTCATCGTCTATGCCAGTAACCCCGGTGCGGGCTATGGCAATGCGCAGGCTTGGTTGAGTATTTTGCAGCAGCTCGATTTGCTCGTGACGATTGATATTCGCTGGTCCGAGACGGCGCGCGCTTCTGACTTCGTGCTGCCCGACGTGACGTATCTGGAGGCCGACCGCGGCGTGGGAACGGTGACGGGCGCCAACGATGCTCGCGTGTTCTACCGCAATGCCGTGCTGCCCGTGCAGCATGACGACACACGTCCCGGTCGGGAGATTTTTGCCGGTCTGGCGCAGGCGTGTGGCGTGGGTGAGTACTTCCAGTTTACGTCTGACGATCTGGCAGCTGCCCAGGTGGCGCCTTTTGGGATCAATCTGGACGAGCTCAAGGAGCGCGGCTGGGCCGACACGGGTGTTGCGTTGCCGTCGCGTACGGGCGAGCCGGCGATTCCCTTGGATGGCGGCAAAATTGCGCTGGCAAGCGACGTATGGGAACGAGCCGGCCTGGGTCGTGTACCCAACTGGATCGCGCCCATGGTGGAGCCCGGTCCGGGAATGTTTCGCCTCATTAGCGGCAACCGTCCCTTTGAGTCGCATACCTCGCGAAGGCTTGCGGCCCAAGGTGCCGCCGAGGCTGGATCGGACCTGGATGCCGTGCAGATGAATGCCGATGCTGCTGCGCGCATGGGTATTGCCGACGGCGAGATCGTCGAACTCGTGAGCGATATGGGCCGCGACCGCGTGCGCGTGGAGACGACGCCGTATCTGCATCCGGCGTGCATCTTTACGTCGGCCGCCCCCGGCGGGCGTTCGTTTGGCGCCGATGCCGGTGGCGCTCAAGCCTTGGGCGTGGGCCCGCTCGACCATACGCCGCTGCGCTGGGACCCGTTGACGGGTGCCGCGCTCACCCAGGAAAACGCCGTTCGTGTGGAAAAGATCGCGGCGCGCGAGGATAATAACGAGTAATTGACTCAGCTGATGTATTCGACTGATCCACGTTTCTTTTGAAAGGCCGCACATGAGCGATAGCCAGAACATGTCCGATGAGGTACGCGCCCGCCTGCGTGCCATTCCTTCCGTCAACGAGCTGCTTGCTGAGTGGCCGGTTGTGAAGGCGGCGGGGGAGACCTGCGACGCGG
>URYT01000015.1 GCA_900552185.1 uncultured Collinsella sp.
GATTAATGGATGGAAACGGATGTTCTATCGGGACACACATTTTGTCCTATAAGCCACATCTCAGGAGCCTTGGCTACGGTCTCGGTCTCTGCCGCAAGTGGGCGGTTGTCGATGCGGCGGCCCAAGCGGTCGAGCTTCACGAGGAGCCATTCAATGGGATTCGGCCCTGTGCCTTCCTCGTCGGCAACCAGGTCCATGACGGCGACCTTGGTGCCGTCCTGCTTGAGCGTAACGCTGCCTACCTTGTCGCCAACATGCACCGTGCCCGAAAGGTCATCGTAGCTAACTTTTTCGGTCACTTCGCCGGCGAGTGAGAACACCGTTGCCTGTGCGGCGGGGTCGGCGAGCGTGGCGTCGATCGTCTTGTCCGTCCAATCTGTCTGGCTAATGCGTGCCATGAGCGGGTTGCCGTTGGCGGTCTTTTCCTGCGTGTTGGCGATCGCGACCGTGACCTTGTGGCCGTAGTACCAATTGGCAAGGGTTGCGGTATCGGTAAAGCGCTGGTCGGTGGTGGTGGAGTTCAAAACGACGGTGTAGATCTCGTCGCCGTCGCGGTTGTAGGCGCTCGTAAAGCAATAGCCCGCGTCGTCGGTGGTGCCGGTCTTGCCGCCGATGTTGCCATCTTGGCCCAGCAAATAGTTATGCGTGTCCATGGAATGCGAATGGTCGGCGCCGTCGGCGCCCGTGACCTCGATCCAGGAATCCTCGCTCGCTACGACCTCGCGGATCGTGTCGTTTTTCATGGCCTCCTGCATCATCAGCGCTACGTCGTGTGCGGTTGAGTGCATATCGCCAGCCCACTCATCAAAGTCCAGACCGTGTGGGTTCTCAAAGACCGTGCCGGTGCAGCCGAGCTTCTTAGCGCGCTCGTTCATGGCCTTCACAAATGTGGCCTCGGCGTCTTTGGTCTTAGGGTCGATCTTCTTGCCCACATATTCGGCGAGCACGATGGCGGCGTCGTTGCCCGAGGGAATCATCAGGCCACGCAGTGCCTGCTCAACGGTAAGCTCGTCGCCTTCGAGCAAGCCGGCGGTCGAATTACCCACGGTGGCTGCGGCGTTGCTCACCGTGACCCTCTCGTCCATTTTGCAATTCTCGACGGTTAGGATTGCGGTCATGACCTTGGTGATCGAGGCGATTTTGACCTGCTCATCGGCGCCGCGCCCATAGTAGACGGTGCCGTCTTTGCCCATGACGAGGGCATTGGTCGCATCGATATCGGGCAGGTTTTCGGCCGTGATGCCGCGCGCATCGGCGGTTTTGCCGCAAACATTGTCGGTCGTAAGCACTTGGGCGCCGGCGACGGTGGGCACGCCAGCGGCAAGGGCGATAGCGCAGACAAAGCCGGCGGCAAGCTGGGCTGAGCGCTTTGCAAAAGAGGTGAGGGACTTCACGGATTTCGCTTTCGACGGGATGGTCTCTTCTGGAACAAGAGTATATCGTTTGCCGGCGTCGGCGATCATCGCGTGCGTGCGTGGCCCACATCCGCGCCCGAACGGGCACAAGGGTGCTTAAGGCCGACTTAATCACCCGCGCTTGTTGTGTGTGGCGGGCGCCGCCTCGGGCATAATGGAGCGCGAGAGGAGCACGCATGAACGAGCGCATTTTGGTAGTTGATGACGAAAAGGCCATCGCCGACTTGGTTGGTATCTACCTTACAAAAGAGGGCTTTGATGTCCAGATTGCCTATAGCGGGGCCGATGCTGCCAAGGCAATCTTGGAGCAGGAGTTCGATCTGGCGCTGCTGGATGTCATGCTGCCCGATATCGATGGCTTTGAGCTGCTGCGTACGATCCGTTCCAGCCATACCTATCCCGTGATCATGCTGACGGCGCGCGATGCCCAGCAAGACAAGATCGAGGGCCTTTCGCTTGGCGCGGACGATTACGTGGTTAAGCCGTTTCGTCCTCTGGAGCTCATCGCGCGCGTGCACGCTCAGCTTCGCCGCTACACCAGCTACGGTAGCCGCGCACAGGCGGCCGAGTCGCCGACCCTCCAGCTCGACGGCTTGGAGATCAACCGCGATGCTCGTTCCGTAACGGTGGACGGTGCACCGGTACGCCTCACACCCACCGAGTATTCAATCTTGCTGTATCTGGTCGAGCATCGCGGCAGCGTGGTGGCCGTGGAGGACCTGTTCCGCGCGGTGTGGAGCGAGGATTTTATGCCCGGCTCCAACAATACGGTGATGGTGCACATTCGCCACTTGCGCGAAAAAATCGGCGACGACGCACAAAAGCCACGCTTTATCAAAAACGTCTGGGGCGTCGGCTACATCATCGAATAACGCTTTTCGCTTGTGAGGATCTTGATATGACAAAAGACGATAGGCAAGCGTTCGAGGTGCCCGATCGGCTCTTTGAATACGTGAGGTCGGTCGTCGACAACCGCGCGCTTGCAACGGTGCTGCTCTTTTTGCTGAGCCTGCTGCTGATTGGCATCGACAACATCGCCGGAATCTTGACGGTGCTGCTTGCTGGCTTTTTGCTGATCGATCGATTTGAGATCGTGCGCCGCTGCATGGTGATTGGCGGCGCCGCGTGGGCCATGACGTTGGCGATTGGCGCCATGGCGCTCGGCGGCATCGAAGGGCCGGTGCTGTTCGATGCCGGCTTTGTATTCAACATGCTTGGCTTTGTGCTGGCGCTTGCCGCGTGCGTGCTGTTCTTGTGCGGCCGCGCCCTGTACTACCAGGGCTACGAGCAGGGCGAGCAGCATGCCGATTGTGTGCTGGCTGTTCGTATTCAAGATCGCCTGATCGATCACCCCGACACCTGGGACAACATCGACGGCGACTTCTTGGAGGTCGAGGGCGCCCTTAACCGCGTGCGTGACCGTGAGCGCAAGGTGCAGCAAGCTCTGCGTGACGAGTCGCATCGCAAGGACGATCTGGTCACGTACTTGGCACATGACCTACGCACCCCGCTTGCCAGTGTGGTGGGCTATCTTTCGCTGCTGCAAGAGGCTCCTGAGCTGCCGGTTGAGCAACGTGCGCACTTTACGGGCGTGGCTCTCGACAAGGCGCACCGGCTCGATGCACTCATCGAAGAGTTCTTCGATATCACGCGCTTTGACTTCCACGATATCGTGCTCACGCGCGGCTATGTTGATCTGGGGTTGCTGCTGGCTCAGGTGGCTGACGAGTTCTATCCCATCCTCAACGAGCAACATAAGGAAGCCCAAGTTGATATTCGCGAGGACCTGACGGTGCTCGTGGATGGCGACAAGATGGCTCGCGTGTTCAACAACATCATGAAAAACGCCGTCGCCTATAGCTATGAGGGCTCGACTATCACGATTGAGGCCAGACGCCGGGACGACGGTGGCGTGCGCGTGCGCTTTATCAATCAGGGCGATCCCATCCCTGAGGCAAAGCTCAAGGTGATCTTTGAGAAGTTCTATCGCCTGGATGCGGCGCGTGCGACCAATCGCGGTGGTGCCGGTCTGGGCCTTGCTATTGCCAAGGAGATCATCGCGGCACACGGCGGTACCGTTGCATGTGAATCGACGCCCGAACACACGATATTCACCATCGAGCTGCCCGCCGCATAGTCAGCGTGCCCTTACAAACACTTGACAATGCGCTCACGTGCATATGAGCCGCGATTTCTACTATCGATACTGCTGAATTGATATCGATGTGGAGGTATGCGGTATGACGGCTGCTGCGGCTGTGGAGCCCACGGAGCTTGAAGAACTCATGAAAGCGCAGGCCGAGGCCGCGCACGAGCGCGAGGTTGGGGATGCGACTCGCCCCACGGCAGAGGATCTTGCCGCCTCGCCGACGCGCATCGATGTCGAGGGCCTCGACCTGTTCTATGGCGACCATCATGCGCTCAAGGACGTGAATATCAAGATTCGCGACAAGCAGATCACCTCGTTTATCGGGCCTTCGGGCTGCGGAAAGTCCACGTTGCTGCGCTGCTTTAACCGCATGAACGACGGCATCAAGGACTGCCGAATCGAGGGCAAGATTGCGCTCGATGGTCAAGATATCCTGGGCGATTACGACATCTGCCGTTTGCGCCAGCGCGTGGGCATGGTGTTTCAGCGCCCCAACCCGTTTCCCATGAGCATCTACGACAACGTCGCCTACGGTCCTCGCGGAATGGGAGTGCGCGACCGCGTCGTGCTCGACGAGCTGGTCGAAGACTCCCTGCGACGCGCCGCTCTGTGGGACGAGGTCAAGGACAAGCTCAAAGAATCGGGTCTGGGCCTTTCGGGCGGCCAGCAGCAGCGTCTGTGCATCGCCCGTGCGCTGGCCGTGCAGCCCGACATTCTGCTGATGGACGAACCGACCTCGGCGCTCGACCCCGTATCGACGCTGGTGGTGGAGCAGCTGGCCTGCGAGCTCAGGGAGACCTGCACGCTGGTGGTCGTTACGCACAACATGCAGCAGGCTGCGCGCATCTCCGACTCGGTCGCGTTCTTTTTGCTGGGCGAGCTGGTGGAGCATGCGCCCACTGCCCAGCTCTTCAAAAACCCGATCGATCCGCGCACGGCGGATTATTTGACGGGCCGTTTTGGCTGATACCATCTAGTACAGGCACCTTTAGGGTTAAGATGCGGTCATGTCGGCCGCAAGGGGGTTCAACATGATCTATTACGTCGAGGACGATGACAACATCAGGGATCTGACGGTCTATGCGCTGCGCAAGCAGGGAATCGAGGCCGAGGGCTTTTCGTGCGACGGCGAGTTTAAGGCCGCCGTGGCGCGACGGGTGCCCGATGCTGTGCTGCTCGATATCATGCTGCCCGATACCGATGGTTTGGCGATTATGCGCCGCCTCCGCGCCGACCGCCTGACGGCGACGGTGCCCATCATGATGCTTACCGCCAAGGACACCGAGCTCGACAAGGTGATGGCGCTCGATGGCGGTGCCGACGATTACCTGACTAAACCCTTCTCGCTCATGGAGCTTGCGAGCCGCTGCCGCGCACTGCTGCGTCGCGGCGGAATGGTCAAGCAGGCGAGCGATGTGCTCAGCGTGGGCGACATCGTGCTTTCGCCCAGCCATCGCGAGGTGACCGTTGCCGGCGAGCCGCTTAAGCTCACCCTGCGCGAGTTCGACCTGCTCGAGTACCTCATGCGCAAGCCCGGCGTGGTCTTTACCCGCGAGTCGTTGCTGCAGAGCGTGTGGGGCTGGGACTTCGACGGCGGTTCGCGCACTGTTGACGTGCACGTGCAGACGCTTCGCCAAAAACTGGGCGAGCATGCCAGCGCCATCGAGACCGTGCGCGGCGTGGGCTACCGCTTGGCCGAGCCTTCTGCCGGTGATGGTGCCGAAGGTGACGTCACCGCGGCCACCGCATCGGAGGAGTAACCCGTGGTCTTCGCCCCCCAGGGAAAACATACGCTGTCGCACCGCGTTTTTGTGACGATCTTTGTCTGCGCCATGGCGGTTATCGTGGCGTTTACGGTGTTGGGTGCGTTCTTTGTGCAAAACACTTTGGCGGATGCCACGAGTGCCAATCTGGCGCAGGAAACCGAGCTCATTGCTGCCGCCCTCGACGAGCAGCAGGAGCCCATCCCGTTCTTGCGTAGCCTTGATCGCGAGGACTTGCGCATCACGCTGATTAACAAGGATGGATCGGTTGCCTACGACAACGAGGCGTCGCCTTCCACACTGCCCAACCATGGCGATCGCCCCGAGGTCATCGAGGCCTTTGAGAATGGTTCGGGTTCCGCGGGGCGCGCAAGCTCTACGCTCGACGAGATTATGCTGTATCGCGCCGTCGCCCTTGATAACGGCCAGGTTGTCCGCTTGGCGCAGGCCCAGCCTGGCGTTGCAGCGATTTTGCTGTCGATGGTGGCGCCGATGCTGCTTATCGCAGCAGCGGGCGCGGTACTCTCGTTTTTTATGGCGCGCCGCGAGTCCCGTGCCATCATCGCGCCGTTGCAAGAGGTGGATTTGGACCACCCACGCCGTAGCTATGAGCACGCCTATGCCGAGATGGTCCCCATGCTTGAGCGTATCGAGTCGCAGCGCCAGGAACTCAAGCGCCAAATGGCGGTGCTAGCGGACAACGACCGTATGCGCCGCGAGTTCACGGCGAATATCACCCATGAGCTCAAGACGCCGCTTACGGCGATTTCGGGCTATGCCGAGCTCATCGCAAACGGCATGGTCGAGGGCGAGGGCGACCTGCGCAACTTTGGCGGTCGCATCTATCGTGAGGCGGGCCGCTTGGCAGCGCTTGTCAACGATATCCTTACGCTGTCTAACTTGGACGAGGCCGAGCGTGCAGCTGAGGGCGAGGCGGTGCCCATTGGGTCCACGGAGCCTATTGAGCTCTCGCGTGCCATCTACGCGGTCGAGCAGCGTCTTGAACAGGTCGCCCGTCAGGCGAATGTGACGATAAGTCATGAGACCAAGCCTGTGGTCATCGAGGGCGTGTCGCGCTTGATTGACGAGCTCATCTATAATCTGGCAAGCAACGCCATCCGCTACAATCGACCCGGCGGTACGGTTACGCTGCAGTGCGGCACCAACGACGAAGGCCATCCGTTCCTTGCGGTCGCCGACACGGGAATCGGTATCGCGCCTGAAGAACAGGGCAAGGTATTTGAGCGGTTCTATCGCGTGGACAAGAGTAGGTCCAAGGCACGCGGCGGAACCGGTCTGGGGCTTGCCATTGTCAAGCATGCGGCCCTGTATCATCACGCCACGCTCGATCTGTCGAGCGAGTTGGGCGTGGGAACCACCATTACGGTGACGTTTCCCATACAGCAGGACGAGCCATTCGCATAGCGATATAACATAGATATTGATGCAGACGCCGCATTTGACTTTCGGGTGCGGCGTTGTTGTGCAATTTTACGATTGCTTCCGACATTTTTACAGGAGAGCCTGTTTCTTATGTATAGAGTTTGGTCTCGGTAAAAAGATGCGATAACATACGGACAGTTTTGTCAATCCGAACTGGGGAAATGAAAGGCAAGCTGCATGACCCTTCTCGAACTGTTCCAGCTGCTGAAGAAGCACCTTCAGCTGGTCATCACCCTTCCGGTGGTCTGCGCGATCGCCATGGGCATCGTGTCCTTCGTTGCGATGGACAACACCTATACCGCGACGACGAGCATGTACATTCTCGCCAAGACCGACGATAGCGGTCAGATGAGCTACAACGATCTCTCGGCGAGTCAGATGCTTTCCAACGATATCGCCACGCTGCTGGATAGCGATAGCGTTAAGAGCGGCGCAGCCAATGAACTGGGCCTCACCGATCTGGATGACTACAAGGTGTCTGTTTCCTCCGAGACCACCACGCGTGTCATTACGCTTTCGGTTACCGGCACCGATGCCAAGGAGACGGCTAAGGTCGCAAAGGCCATGGCCAGCTCGGTGAGTACGGTCGCTCAGAACGTCGGCGCTGCCCAGAGCATCAACGTTATCGACGAGGCTAAGACCCCCGAAGCCCCCAGCGGTCCCAAGCGTATGCTGTACGTTGCTGTCGCGTTCCTCGCCGGTATCTTTATCGCAGTTGCCTATGTCGTTTTGGCAGACATGCTCAATACCCGCATCCGCGGTGCCGAAGAGGCAGAAGAGCTCCTGGGCATTCCCGTTGTTGGCCGAATTCCGGCTATGAAAGGTGGTAAATAGGCATGGCTAAGGCAAAGAACACCGATAAGCTCGTTGTACAGAATGCCGCCAAGACCCTTCTGGCCAACATCCGCTTTGCGAGCGTGGACGACCCCATTCGCACCATTACCGTCACGTCCTCGATTCCCAACGAGGGCAAGTCTACGGTTTCCATCAACCTTGCCCAGGCTATCGCCACGAGCGGCAAGTCCGTGCTCCTGGTCGAGGCCGATATGCGCCGCAGGTCCCTTTCCGATATGCTCGGCGTTCGTTCGCGCGGCGGACTCTATGCGGTCCTTTCCGAGCAGATCTCCATTGACCAGGCAATTGTCGAGACGGGTCAGAAGAACTTCTACTTCCTCGATGCCGAGCCGCACATTCCCAATCCTGCCGACATCATCGTTTCTCACCGCTTTGCCAAGCTGGTCAAGGCGCTGTCTGCCAAGTTCCAGTACGTCATCTTCGACGCTCCTCCGGTCGGCACCTTCATCGATGCTGCCGAGATTGCCAGCCTGACCGACGGCACGCTGTTCGTGGTGCGCGAGGACTTCACCAAGCGCGAGGAGGCACTCAACGCCATCGGCCAGCTTAAGAAGTCCGAAAAGGTCAAGCTCATCGGTACCGTCATGAATTACTGTGAGACCGAGACCAGCGAGTACTACTATTCTTACTACACCAAGGACGGTAAGAAGGTTAAGAAGGGCTCCGACGATCAGGGGACTTCCAAAAAGGGCATCTTCACCAACCGAGCAAACGTTTAGTTGATAAGGCTGACCTATGCGTGACATTCATTGCCATATCTTGCCGGGTGTAGACGACGGCGCCGCCGATCTCGATGAGAGCTTGGCGATGCTCGAGGCTGCCAAGCGGGCCGGTGTAACCAGAATCGTTTGCACTCCTCACTGTCGTGATCCCTATTTTGATTACGACAAGATGTGGGATGCCTTTGAGCTGCTGCGTGATAACGCTGACGGTTTTCCGCTCCAGATGGGCTTCGAGGTCAACCATCGAAAGCTCGTTGAGCTTGGTATCGATGCTGCGGAGCACTTGCATTTCGATGGGACCAACGAGTTTCTGCTCGAGCTTTCGACGCATGCCGATGCGTATGCGTTTAGAGAGTACGAGAACACGATTTACGATTTGCAGTGCCGTGGCTACCAGGTGATCATCGCTCATCCTGAGCGCTATCGTGCGGTTCAAAAGGATGTAAGCGTGGCGGAGCGCCTGGTCGATATGGGCTGCAAGCTGCAGGCTTCGGCGGACTTTATTGCCGGCGGTCGCTTTGGTCGCGAGAAAAAGCCGGCACAGCGCCTGTTCGATCAGAACCTGTACAGCTTCATCGCGAGCGATGCCCATAACGTGGGTCATTACGACTGCCTGGCGAAGGCTCGCGCGAAGTTTAGCGTGCGCGGAGCTCATTTTCGCTAATATCTGTCCCTAACGTTCGCATTGAATGAAAGGGCAGCCATGGATATCCAACTTAAGACGGGATGCTTTGATGACGCGGCGTTGGTGCGCCGCGTCGTTTTTATGGACGAGCAGGGCTACGAGAATGAGTTCGACGCTATCGACGAGGATCCGAACTGCATTCATGTGACGCTCTATGTAGACGACGAGCTTGCCGGTTGCTCGCGCGTGTTTCCCGAAGAGCTTGAACGCGTGGCTGACGCAGGGGCCCCGGTGTTGCCGGCATGCGACATGGACGAAGACGTTGCGGCGGGGGAGACCTACATTATGGGGCGCGTCGCCGTGCTGCCGGCTATGCGTCGTCGCGGACTGGCGAGTGTGATCGTCGAGGCCAGCGCTGCGTGTGCACGCGATGCCGGCGCTAAACTTATTAAGCTGCATGCGCAGGAATACGTGTTGCCGCTCTATGCAAAGGCGGGCTACACGCAAATTGCCCCGGTAGACTACGAAGACGAGGGACAGCCCCATGTCTGGATGGCCAAGCGCGTTGATGGCAGATAGGGACGTTCCTTTTCTGCCGGCAGTTGGGGCACTCCTCGGCAATTGGCGCATCAGAGCGCTCTGACATACAGTTTTTCGATTCCGTATGTATATATGCGCGCTAATGGGTTATAAAATCTAAGTCTGAACATAGCAGGTCTGCGATGCGGCTCGGGCAACCGGGCCGTTTTTGCGGACGGGGGTAGCGCGAAAGGACTGCACATGCGTCAATTTAAGACCGAGAGCAAAAAACTGCTCGACCTTATGATCAACTCCATCTACACCAATAAGGAAATCTTCCTGCGCGAGCTTATCTCCAACGCGTCCGATGCGGTGGACAAGCTGTACTTCCGCAGCCTGACCGACCCGTCGGTGGCCGTCGACAAGCTCAACTTTAAGAGCCTGCAGGACCCGAGTGTCAAGCTCGATCAGGGCGACCTGGCTATTCGCGTCTCCTTTGATAAAGACGCCCGCACCATTACCATCTCGGATAACGGCATTGGCATGACCGCCGAGGAGCTCGAGCGCAACCTGGGCACCATCGCCCATTCCGGCTCCGAGGAGTTTAAGACCGAGAACGCCGAGCAGCAGGGCTCCGATGTGGACATCATCGGTCAGTTTGGCGTGGGCTTCTACTCGGCCTTTATGGTCGCCAGCCATGTGAAGGTCGTGAGCCGCGCCTATGGCGAGGATACCGCCCACGTTTGGGAGTCCGACGGTCTTGAAGGTTACACCATCGAGGATGGCGAGCGTGCCGAGCACGGTACCGATG
The DNA here is from genome assembly GCA_900552185.1 of uncultured Collinsella sp. Classification (GTDB taxonomy): domain Bacteria; phylum Actinomycetota; class Coriobacteriia; order Coriobacteriales; family Coriobacteriaceae; genus Collinsella. Next base: position 10,303 of record URYT01000015.1, read on the forward strand.
TCATTCTGACGCTGCGTGAGAACGAGAAGCTCGACGCCGACGGCGAGGCCGAGACCTACGATCGCTTCCTGACCGAGTGGGGCCTTAAGAGCCTGATTCAGCAGTACAGCAACTATGTGCGCTACCCGATTCAGATGATGGTGAGCAAGAGCCGCCAGAAACCCAAGCCCGAGGACGCCGGCGACGATTACAAGCCCGAGTACGAGGACTACCAGGAGCTCGAGACCATCAACTCCATGACGCCAATCTGGAAGAAGCGCAGCTCCGACGTTGAACAGAAGGATTACAACGAGTTCTACAAGTCCACGTTCCACGACTTTGACGATCCGGCGCGCACCATCAGCTTCCATGCCGAGGGCACGCTCGAGTACGATGCCCTGCTGTTTGTGCCGGGCCGCGCGCCGTTCGATCTGTACAGTAAGGACTACGAGAAGGGCCTGGCGCTCTACAGCTCCAACGTTCTGATCATGGAGAAGTGCGACGACCTGCTGCCCGACTACTACAACTTTGTCCGCGGTGTCGTGGATTCCGCCGACGTGTCGCTCAACATCTCGCGCGAGACGCTGCAGCAGAACCGTCAGCTCAAGGCCATCGCCAAGCGTGTGGAAAAGAAGATCACCGCCGACCTTGAGGATATGCGTGACAACGACCGCGAGGCCTACGAGAAGTTCTTTGAGAACTTTGGCCGCGGTCTTAAGTACGGCATCTACTCGAGCTATGGCATGAAGGCCGATGAGCTCGCCGACCTGCTGCTGTTCTGGTCTGCCAAGGAGCAGAAGATGATTACCCTGGCCGAGTATGCCAAGGGCATGCCCGAGGATCAGAAGGCCATTTACTACGCCGCCGGCGACTCGCGTGAGCGCTTGGCCAAGATGCCCGTGGTAAAGGGCGTGCTCGACCGCGGCTATGACGTGCTGCTGTTGACGCAGGATGTGGATGAGTTCACGTTCCAGGCCATGCGTGAGTACGTTGCCGCCGATATGCCCAAGATCTACGAGGACGATGCTGCCCGCGAGGCTGCCGAGAAGGCCGTTGCCGACGGTGCTGAGCCCGAGGTCGAGGATCGTCACTTGGAGCTCAAGAACGTCGCGACCGGTGATCTTGACCTGGCGACCGAGGACGAGAAGAAGGAGGCCGAGGACGCCACCAAGGAGAACGAGGACCTCTTTAGCGCCATGAAGGAGGCGCTCGGCGACAAGGTCGAGAAGGTCACCGTCTCTGCGCGCCTGACCGATGCTCCCGCGTGCATCACCACCGAGGGCCCGCTTTCGCTCGAGATGGAGAAGGTGCTCCAGAAGGGTCCCGAGGGCGCGCCCGACGGTATGCCCAAGAGCCAGCGCGTGCTCGAGCTCAACGCCAAGCACCCGGTCTTTTCCAAGCTCGTCGCCGCTCAGAAGGCGGGCGACGCCGACAAGATCAAGCAGTACTCCGGTTTGCTCTATGACCAGGCCCTGCTGGTCGAGGGCATTCTGCCCGAGGACCCCGTTGCCTTCGCAGCAGCTGTTTGCAACTTGATGTAGTTAGGTAGTTACGCGGTTTTACCAAACCGCGTAACAGCTCGACGCTGCAAACGCCCCTAAGCGGCAATCTGACGTTCAATCGTCGGTCGCGTACCCAAAGTACGCTTCCCTCCTCTTTCACGTCACCTTGCTCGCTTAGGGGCGTTTTCGCTGACTTATGCTCAACCAGCGACGTTTGCGCGCTTGTCAAGAGATTAGCCGTTGGGAAAGTGTCCAAAAATCCCACGCTCGTTCCTTTTGGATTGCGTTGCCCGTGGCCGACAGCCGTGCGGCATCGGTCCGCGTGGCGGCGTATAATCGGCGGCAGATGACTTGAACGTTAGGAAACCATGACCGATAGCATGCAGCAGATGGCGCTCGACACGCTCGGCGCCTATTTTGGCTACACCTCGTTTCGCCCGGGACAGGACCGCATGGTCGATGCGATCCTTGCCGGTCGTGATGCGCTGGGTGTTATGCCCACGGGCGCCGGCAAGTCCATTTGCTACCAGGTGCCCGCGCTCATGCTGCCTGGCATCACCTTTGTGGTGAGTCCGCTGCTGTCGCTTATGGAGGACCAGACCCGTGCGTTGCTCGCGGCGGGTGCGCGACCCAGCTATCTCAACTCCAGCCTTACTCCGGCCCAGCAAAACACCGTGCTCAAGCGAGCGCGCGAGGGCCGCTACCAGCTTATGTACGTGGCGCCCGAGCGCCTGCTCGAGCCGCGTTTTTTAGCCTTTGCGCAGGAGGCCGCAGCGGACGGCGGCATTGGCGTGCCGCTCGTGGCCATTGACGAGGCCCACTGCGTGAGCCAATGGGGCCAGGATTTCCGCCCCGCCTACCTACAGATTCGCGAGTTCATCGATTCCCTGCCGCAGCGCCCCATCGTGGCGGCCTTTACCGCTACGGCGACCGAGCGTGTGCGCGCGGACATTCAGCAGATGCTCGGCCTGCAAAACCCCGCGACGGTGGTGACGGGCTTCGATCGCAAGAACCTCTACTTTGGCTGCGAGGAGATGGGCGACAAGGCCAAGGCCGCGTGGGTGCGTGACTACGTGATCGCGCATTCGAGCGAGAGCGGCATCGTGTATTGCTCGACCCGCAAGACGGTCGATGCGCTGGCAGGCGAGCTTGCCGAGGCACTGGGCCCCAGCGGCATTCGCGTTGGCCGCTACCATGCCGGCATGGGCAACGACGCCCGCCGGCAAAGCCAGCGCGCCTTTATCGACGACGATATCCAGGTGATGGTTGCCACCAACGCCTTTGGTATGGGCATCGACAAGCCTAACGTGCGCTACGTGATCCACAACAACGTGCCCGAGAGCATCGAGGCCTACTACCAGGAGGCGGGTCGAGCCGGCCGCGATGGCGACCCGGCCAGCTGCCACCTGCTGTGGAACGGCAACGATTTTCGCATGCGTCGCTTTCTGATCGACCGCGGCGATGCTGCCGATGAGGCGCTCGACGACGAGCAGCGCGCATGGGCGCTCCAGAACCGCTACCGCCTGCTCAGCCAGATGGAGGGCTACTGCAATACTACCGGCTGCCTGCGCGAATACATGCTGCGCTACTTTGGCGACGAGGCCGCGGCCGAGCATGCTGCTGCGGCTGGTGCGCCACCGCCACGGATGACGCCGAGGGCTGCGGCAACTGCAGCAACTGCCTCACGCAGTTCGAGGTCGAGGACGTCACCGATATGGCCCGCGCCGCCGTGCGCTACGTGGCCGCGCGACCCATGCGCTTTGGCAAGTCGCTGATCGCCGACGTGCTCCACGGCGGCAACACCGAGCGCATTCGCCAGATGCATCTGGACGAGGACCGTGGCTACGGTGAGCTGTCGAGCGAATCGGTCGGGCGCATCAAGGACATCATCGGCCAGCTGTGCGGCCGCGGTTATCTGGCTACCTCGCAGGGGCAGTACCCGGTCGTGGGGCTGGGCCCGCGTGCCGTCGAGGTCGAGGATGAGGCGTTTGCCTTTACCGTTAAGCGTCGCGCGTCCAAGCGCAAGGCCTCGGCCCGCGCCCGCCGCGCCGTCGATCTGCTGCGCGAGGAGGCCGAGCTGGATCAGCGCCCACGCGTGGGCGACGATGCCGAGTTGTTCGAGCGCCTGCGTGCCCTGCGCAAGGAGATCTCGACCGAGCTGGAGATGGCGCCGTATATGGTCTTTTCCGACAAGGCCCTGCGCGGTCTGTGCCGCCTGCGTCCACAGACGCGCGACGAGCTTATCCAGGTCAACGGCATTGGCGAGAAAAAGGCCGACGCCTTTGGCGAGCAGTTTATGGCGGCGATTGAAGAGTTTGAGTCCGAGCATGCACGGGATGGAGCGTAACGATGGCATTCGACGATAAAACCGAGCGCACTGAGGTATCCGCCGTTCCGCTGTACCAGCAGGTTATGGACGACCTAAAGGGCGAGATCGCGCGTGGCGTGTACGCATCCGGCTCGCGCATTCCTTCCGAGATGGAGCTCGCTAAGTCCTATGGTGTGGGACGCGTCACCGTGCGCCGCGCCATCGAGGAGCTGTCGCGCGCGGGGTATCTCAACCGCCAGCAGGGGAGGGGCACGTTCGTGTGCGCGCCCAAGCTCAAGCGCAAGATTGTCCAGAAGGGTGACGTTCAGAGCTTTTCCGAGGGTTGCGCTGCCAACGACATGGTGGCCGGAGCACGCCTGGTGTCGCGCACGGTGGTTGCGGCGACGCGCGAGGACGCGGCGTTTTTTGGGGTGGAACCCGGCTGCGAGCTCATCGTGGTCGAGCGTGTGCGCACGGCAGACGGCGTGCCCGTCATGCTCGAGAACAACGCCTTTGTGCTGGCTGACCATCCCTATCTGCAGACGCTTGCCGACGAGGACCTCACCGATAACTCAATCTTTGCGCTCGTTGCCGAGCATTCGGGTCGCGCGCCGCTCAAGTCCGACCCCTGCACCGTGGAGATTGCGCTTGCCGATGCTCAGACGGCCCCGCTGCTGGAGGTGCCGGTCGGCGAGCCGCTCTTCTATATGGAGGCCTACTTTACCGACGCCGGCGGGCGCCCTCTACTGCTCGGCCGCCAAAAGATCGTGGGCTCGCGCTACGTCTTCGACATCTAACGTCCACAGATAGAACAACATAGAACAAATTTGCCGAGATGACTTCACGGGCGTTGTTGCACGTGCTATAAATAGGACAACATAGAACGACAGCAGGTACGAGCTGTCGTCGTTCAAAGCCGCCCCACAAGGAGGAGCATCAGCATGAACGCACACGATCTGGTTCAGGAAATCATCGAGCGCAAGGGCAAGGTCGAGAACGTCTTTTGGATCGCCTGTGGCGGTTCGATGATCGACCTCATGCCGGCTAACGAACTGCTCAAGCGCGAGGCCACCACGTTTACCTCGACGGTCTATACGGCGCGCGAGTTTTGCCTGATGGCTCCCAAGAGTCTTGGCGAGAAGTCGCTCGTCATCGCCTGCAGCCACAGCGGCAACACGCAAGAGGTCGTTGACGGCTGCGAGATGGCGCTGGCCGCCGGTGCCGAAGTCGTTGCCCTCACCGACTGCGAGGGCTCAAAGATCGACAACGGCAAGTGGACTACCTGGGTCTATCCGTGGGGTGAGGGTGTGCCGCAGGCTGAGGTGCCGCAGGGCATCGGCGCTCTGATCGCCGCCGAGTTGCTCGACCAGCAGGAAGGCTACGAGGCACTCGCCGACATGTATGAGGGCCTCAAGCAGATGGATGCGCTGCTGCCCGCCGCCCGTGAGAAGGTCAACGCCGAGCTGGGCGCCCGCTTTGCCGAGCTCTGCCAGCAGCACAAGTTCTTCTATATCCTGGGCTCCGGCCCCAACTTTAGCCAGACCTACGCTATGGCCATCTGCTCGCTCATGGAGATGCAGTGGCAGCACTGCTGCTACATCCACTCCGGCGAGTATTTCCACGGTCCTTTCGAGGCTACCGAGCCCGGCGTGTTCTACTTTGTGCAGCTCGGATCGGGCGAGTGCCGCCCCATGGAGGAGCGCGCGCTGGCGTTCCTCAACACGCACACCGACACGATCATGGTGCTCGACGCGCTCGAGTATGGCGTAGGCGACGTGCCCGCCAGCGTGCGTTCGTACCTGGAGCCGATCTTCTTCTACAACATGAGCTGCGAGCTGCGCGCCGCACGCGGCAAGGTGTTCGATCACAGCCCCGAGGTTCGTCGCTACATGGGCATCGAGCGGTACTAAGTAACGGGAAAAGCATTCACCTTCGATTCGCAAGCGTGCCGTGTGAGTCAAAAAGCGGGCCGCGCCGGTAGTATTCCGGCGCGGCCCGCTTGGTATCGCGCTTAGATTCGCGAGATTGCGGCGATTGACGGCCTACTTGCCGACAACGCCCTCGGCATCCCACCAGTCGAGCTGGGCGATGTTGTCGCGGATGTGCTGGCAGCTCTTGTGGAAGCCCTCGAGCTCATGCTCGGACAGGTCGAGCGTGTAGACCTCCTCGACGCCCTCGGCACCGATCACGCACGGCAGGGAGGTGAAGATGCCCTCCTCGCCATACTGGCCGGTCATGAGCGTGGATGCCGAAAGCACGGCGTGCTCGTTGTGCAGCACGGCGGCGCAGACGCGCGCGGCGGAGTTGGCGACGGCGTACTCGGTGCACTGCTTGCCCTGGTAGGTTACGTAGCCGCCCTTGCGCGCGAGCTCCTCGATCTCCATGTGGTCGAAGGCATACTTGTCGGGGTTCTCGGCTTGGAGTTCGTTGAGGCTCTTGCCGGCGATGGTTGCGGCCTTAAAGGCGGCAAGCTGGCTAAAGCCGTGCTCGCCGATCATGTACGCGTCGATGGACTTGGGCGAGATGCCGATCTGCTTGGAGATCTCGGTGCGTAGGCGCGCTGAATCCAAACCGCAGCCCGAGCCGATGATCTTCTTGGGATCGTAGCCGGTCAGGTGCCACAGCTCGGTGCACACGACGTCGCAGGGGTTGGAGATGCTCACGAAGATGCCGTCAAAGCCGGCGTCGACGATGCGCTTGGCAAAGGTGCGGGCGGCGTCGGTGGTAAAGAACAGCTCGCCGTCGCGGTTGCCGGCGGCCAGTGCGACCTTGCCGGCGGCGTTGACGATGACGTCGCAGCAGGCAAGCTCCTCGTAGTGGTCGTAGCAGTTGACGATCTTGGTGTTGTACGGGACAAACGAAAGGGAGTCGCGCAGGTCCTGGACCTCGGACGTCACCTTGGCCTGGTTGATATCGCACAGGTACAGCTCATCGGCAATGCCCTGCATGAGCAGACTGTTGGCAACATGTGCTCCTACGTGGCCCTGGCCGACCACACCGATCTTACGCGTCTGGTACATATATGTATCCTTTCGGCCGAGTTTTTCGCGTCGAACCATTGTAGCGTCCTGCTGCCACTTTGCTAGGCTAAAGCGCCATAGATTTTTGGGCATGCCTTAATCTCTACTTTTGGAGTGATTTGGGCCGCTGACGGCATCGCCGGGCGATGTACTCGCGCGGATGGGGCCGGTCGTTGTACCATAACTGCAACTGACTCGTAAGGAGCATTCATGCCCATTCGCATCCCCGACGCCCTCCCTGCCGCCGCGCAGCTCGAGAGCGAGAACATCTTTGTCATGACCGAGTACCGCGCGCTGCACCAGGACATCCGTCCGCTGCGCGTGCTCATCCTCAACCTCATGCCCACCAAGATTGCCACCGAGACGCAGATCATGCGCAAGCTCTCCAACACGCCGCTGCAGGTGGAGGTGGACCTGCTGCGCACCAAGACGCACGAGGCCACGCATGTGAGCGCCGGCCACCTGGAGACGTTCTACCGCACGTTCGACGACATCCGCGACATCCACTACGACGGCCTGATTATCACGGGCGCCCCGGTGGAGCAGATGCCGTTCGAGGAGGTCGACTACTGGCCCGAGCTCTGCCAGATCATGGATTGGTCCACCACGCACGTGCACTCTACGCTGCACATTTGCTGGGGCGCACAGGCAGGTCTGTACCATCATTACGGTATCCAGAAGTACGACCTGCCGACAAAGGCGAGCGGCGTATTTGAGCATTATCTGGTGAAGCCGCAAAGCCCGCTGGTCCGCGGCTTTGACGACCGTTTCTATGCCGTGCATTCGCGCAACACCGATGTGCGCCGTGAGGACGTGGAGGCCGAGCCGCAGCTTGAGGTCGTGGCCGTGTCCGACGAGGTGGGCCTGTACATCGTCAAGTCGACCGACAGCCGTCGCTTCTTTGTATTTGGCCACCCCGAGTACGATACCGACACGCTGCGTTTGGAGTACGAGCGCGACGTGAAGCGCGGGCTCAACCCTCAGGTGCCGGCGCATTACTTCCCGGGCGACGACCCCACTGCCGAGCCGCGCAACGTCTGGCGCAGCCAGGCTCAGCTGTTCTACACCAACTGGCTCAACTACTACGTCTACCAGACCACGCCCTACGACCTGGCCCGCGCCGGCGAGGAGCACTAGGCTACGGCTGTGGCTG
>URYT01000016.1 GCA_900552185.1 uncultured Collinsella sp.
TGCTGGTTTCGTTGCCGCCCAGGTACAAAAACTCGTCGCAGTTGCCCATGATGGAGCGTGCGCGTGCCTCGCCATAGAGCGCATCGAGCTGGTTGGTCGACTGCAGCAGCAGCGTTGCCCAGATGTTGCGGCTTCGGATAATCGAGAGCACGTTGTCGATCTGGGGGATCTGCAGATTTGCGAAGTCATCGAGCATAAAGCGCACGGGCACGGGCAGGCTGCCGTCGGGCTGCCTATCGGCCTCGCGAATGAGACCCATAAACGCCTGCGAAATAAAGAGGCCGGTCAGCGGATCGAGATTGCGGTCAATATCGCTCACGGTTACAAACAGGGCGCAGGGGGTGTGTCCCATGGAAGCGAAGTCCACCTGATGGCACTCACGATAGAGCTGTGCCGCACCGTCGAATCCCAGACACATGACCTTTTCGGCAAGGATGCCGACGATGCTCGCGTGCATGCGCTCGGCATTTTGCGTAATGGCGTAGCGCCGCCATAGCGAGAGGGCATAGCTTTGGGGGTCGGTCGTGATCAGGTCGTCAAACAATCGACCCGTGGCACCGTCCTGCAGGTGCTCGATCAGCTTGATGACCGAGCTGATCGTCTGCTCGTCGGCGGGTAGCTGTTCGGTGACGTAGGCGATAAGACACGACAGCAGGTTTGCCGCCGCATGATCCTAAAAAGGCTGGTTGTTGTCCTCGATGGGGCAGATGGCCTTTGCCACCGAGAGGATGTCCTGCTGGTTGGGCCTGCCGTCCGCCTTGCGGCGAATGTGCCTCAGGGGGTTGTAGCCGCAGCGCTCGATGCCGGGCGCAAGGGCCGGGACGGTGTTGAGGTCGGCGAAGTTGAGACATTGCACGCGGTAACCGTGGGCTGCCAGCACGGGTCCCACTTCGCGACAGAGCGTGCCTTTGGTGTCGAGCACGATGTAGCTTGCGTTCATTTGCAGCAGCTTGGGCTTGAGGACGTTGCGGGTCTTGCCGGCTCCCGAGGGGCCGATCACAAGTGCATTGTTGTTGAGTCCCGTTTGGCGGGTGTCGCAGGAAAGCGTTCGATCCTTGGCGAGGATGGTGGACGATGCGGACTCAGATGCGGCGAGGCGGCTGGCGAGGTTAGACATGGGCGACCTCCTTGGTGGTCGAGAGGATTTCGTGGGCAAAGCCGAGCTCGACGGCGCGCTCGGCCGAAAGGTAGGTGTCTTTTGCAGTGAGGGACTGGATGCGCTTGGGCGTGAGGCCGCTGCGGTCCGAGAGGATTTGCGTGAGGGTCTTGCGGGTCTGCATGAGACGCCGGCTGGTTTCCTGCAGCGCAAGTGCCGAGCCGCCTGCCCCCTGGGGGATCAGCGGGTCGTGAATCATGAGCTCTGCATGGGGCGCCATACGGCGATCGTCGCCGCCCATAAAGATCACGGCGCCCATGGACGCGGCGAATTCCAGGCAGACGGTGCGGATGGGGCACGATGCGAGGCGCATGGCGTCATAGATCGCAAGACCCGATCGCACGCTTCCGCCGGCGCTGGCGACAAATATGGTGATGGGGCGGCTGGGGTCGGTGGCATCGAGCAGGCGGATCTGCTGGCATAGGTCGTGGGCCATCGGGGTTTCGATGTTTCCTATGACGGAGAGCTCGCGACGGGCGAGCATCTCATCGTAAATGCTGGTGAGCGTGATACCTCGGGCGGATTCACGCATGGTGAGGGGGCTGATGATGGGGGAATGATTGGTGTCCATGAGGACTCCTTTCTGTTGGTTGTGTTGTGGAATAGGATTGTTGCCCGCGGAGGGGCTGGCGGGCTACAGGGTTCGTCCGAGCCTGAGATCGAGCTCGGTTGTGGGGCAGGCTGCCTGTTCGTGCGGCTCGCAAGCGCCAAGGGCTCCAAAGCGATGGAGCGTTGCGACGGGCGTGGTGTAGGCGAGCCGCAGCTGATGCTCGACAGGGGCACATCCGTCATTTTTGTAATGAGCCGCGTAGTACTGCGCGATGCTGGCGTTCATCTCGCTGCCATTGCGATGGCGCTCAAACTGGCGTCTGCAGGTCTCGATGATCTTTGCTACCGACTTGGGTGCCGTCGCGGGAACAAGGGCGAGATAGCCCTCAAATAGCTCGTTGATGCTCAGGAGGCACAGCAGGTCGATCAGCGTCCTTATGGCTGCTCCCTCGGCGGAAAAGTGCGCGGTCATGCGGTTATATCGGTTGCGGTCGACGATGGCCGCATGGGGTCTTGGAGTTTTCTGCCCCGTGGTCCCGGGCTTTTGCCGCGCCTGTGTATTGAGCTCGACGTTGCAGCGCTTGAGGCCGTCCAACGGAAGGAACAGTGCGGTGCGCAGGGTGTTCCGCTTGCTTTCGAGTTCATGACGCTCGTCGGGTTCCCATTCGAGCTTGAGTTTCGTGTCGAGCGCCGTAAGCATATGGGCTAGGCAGCCTACGGTAAGAACGCACGAATCGTTGTCGCGTTTTGGGGCATAGGGGTCTGTCAGCTTGCGAATGTCGGGGTCGCCCATGATCTTTGTGCAGCGCTTCAGCAGTTGAGGGTGGTCGGCCAAGATCGTCGCGAGCGGTAGCGACGCGTAGTTCTTGATGGTCGCGGCGGCAAAGGCGGCGTCATATTCGTTTGCATATGCTCGCTCAATGCGGGCATCCAGAATGCTTTTCTTATCGCCGTCTTCAGCGTGGTGGTTTGTCATAGCTTCTCCAATCGGTTGATGTTCGTGCTGTTTGTTGATGTGTTGGTTGTCGTGAGTGATGTGCTTGCCGTGGGTGATGTGCTGACGTTGGGGTGCTATGCGGTTTTCAATGAGCCCGTGAGGCGGTTGCTGCAGGGGCGGGATGGAACGGCCCATGCAAGGCGGAAGGCATCGTGCTCAAAATCGAGACAGCAATGCCCTGGGCGCCTCACATGTGGCAGTTACCTCATTAAGTTGTCATTGCGTTTGGGGTTGTACTTTGCCGATCTTCCTTCTCTTACACGCTAAAACTCAAACTTCATATGCTCGATCTACTTAAAACCGCAACGGCGGTCTTTTATCAACTTATATGTCGGAACGCGTCTTTGCAAGTACTTTTTTGCCTTTGTTTCAAATGGGGTGGTTTTGCAACCGTCATACGCGCGCTGTGCGAACGTGCCCCGGCTCGGATAAGATAGTGCGCGATAAAAACGATGCAAGGAGGCATATATGGCAATCAAAGCCATCGCAATGGATATCGACGGTACGCTCACCAACGACCAAAAGGTCATCAGCCCGCGTACGCGCGAGAAGCTGCTCGCGGCGCAGGAGTCGGGAATTAAGCTCATCTTGGCTTCGGGTCGTCCCGCATGGGGGCTGCACGCCTTGGCGCAGGAGCTCGACCTTCAAAACCATGACGGTCTTCTAGTTGCCTTTAATGGCGCGCATGTGGTCGACGCTCAGACCGATGAGGTCCTTTTTGACCAGGCCATGCCGGCTGACGAGCTGCATCGCCTGATTGATCACCTGCGTAATTTTGACGTGATCCCTATGATTTCGCTCGGTCGTAATCTGCACGTCGAGGATTCGTACCATTGCATGATCACGCTGCCTGACGACTCGCAGAAGAATATCGTCAAGTATGAGCGCGATGCGTGCGATCTTAAGATTCGCGAGGTCGAGAGCTTGCATGAGGTTGTGGACGCTTATCCCGTGGACAAGCTGCTGACGGCGGGCGATCCGGCCTACCTGCAGGCGCATTACGAGGAGATGTATGCGCCCTTTAAGCAGACGCTTTCGGGCATGTTTACGGCCGACTGGTACTTTGAGTACACGGCGCCCGGTATCGACAAGGCCCGTGCGCTCGAGGGTGCCCTGCCCAAGCTCGGCATCGATGCCAGCGATGTCGTATCGTTTGGCGACGGCCAGAACGACAAGTCCATGATTGAGTGGGCCGGCACGGGTGTAGCCATGGGCAACGCCGTCGATGAGGTTAAGGCTGTGGCCCAGATGGTGACCGCCAATAACAACGAAGATGGTATTGCGGTGGCGCTGGATAAGCTGCTGGGCTAGAATCGCCGATTAATGCATGATTCGGGCGCCTGCTCGCGGGCGTCCTTTTGTTAGGGAGGGTGCCGTGTCCGCATTTCCGTTCGACGCCGTTATCTTTGACATGGACGGCGTCATTGTCGATACCGAGTATTACTACTTGGGCGAGACTGCCGCGTTTGCCAAGGAGCTGGGGCTTAATCTGACTCAAGAGGAGTTGAATGGGCAGGTCGGTACCTCCCATCAGTTCTTCCTGCATATGCTGGTCGATTGGTTTGAGCGCGCCGGTAAGGGGCATTTCACTGGCGAGGAAGCGTTGGCCCGTTGGGACGAGTGGGCGCATAAACGTCCGCGCGACTATCAGGCTTTGATTAACCCAGGCGCCGTGGATACGATTCGAGAGCTGCCGCGCCGTGGCGTTCGCGTGGCGCTTGCCAGCTCGTCTCCCATGGTTAGCATCGAGGAAGTGCTCAACGCATGCGGGCTGTCGGATGCCTTTGAGTATGTGGTGAGCGGCGAGCAGTTTAAGGAGAGCAAGCCCGAGCCCGACATCTACCTGCATGCGCTGGATCTGCTGGGGCTGCCCGCGAATCGCTGCTGCTGCGTTGAGGATTCCGTTCCGGGCATTACCGCGGGTAAGCGAGCCGGCTTGACAGTCATTGCCAAGCGCGAGGAGCGCTTTGGATTTAGCCAGGATGCCGCGGACAAGATTATCGACCAGCTGCCGGAACTGCTCACGCTTTCTTAGGAGCGCGGTAGTTGCGCGTTTTTCGGGTCAGATGAGTAAATACCCGACATTTTGGTGCGGCAGCAAGCATACTTAATGCTAATGCGGGCTTAAGGGCTTGCTGAATGCCCTTGGGCCCGCTTTAGACTTAATTGTGCTGGGAGAGGGTATATGCCACCGACTGAAGGGCTAACTGACGGTAAAGCAGCGATACCGCTGTACCAACAGGTTATCGATATCATTAAAAACGAAATCAACTCCGGTGCCTACAAGGCGGGCGCGCGGATACCCAACGAATTCGAATTGGCTGAGAGCTATAAAGTTGGCCGCGTTACCGTGCGACGCGCTATTGAAGAGCTCGTCCAGCAGGGCTATCTAACGAAGCGGCAGGGGAAAGGCACGTTTGTCAATGCCCCCAAGCTTAAGCGCAAGATTCGCCAGAAGGATGACGTCCAGAGTTTTTCGGACGCATGCCGCGTTAACGGAATGGAGCCGGGGGCGTGCGTCATTTCGAGAAAGATACTGCCGGCGGATTCTACCGAAGCGCAGTTCTTTGGTGTTCCCGTTGGAACTGACTTGATTTGCGTTGAGCGCGTGCGCACTGCCGATGGCGTCCCTGTCATGCTCGAGAACAACATATATGTTTACGAGGACAACGCCTATCTATCAACGGCACCTCTATCTAACCAATCCATTTTTGAGTTCGTGCGCAACCGGACGGGCCGCACGCCCGCGTTTACCGACCCGTGCACGCTCGAGATCGCGTGCGCGTCGCCCGAGGTCGCTCGACTGTTGGCAGTTCCCGTTGGCGAACCCTTGTTTTATATGGAAGCCTTCTTCTTTGATGAGCAACGGCGGCCGTTTATCATCGGTCGTCAGCGGATCGTTGGCTCTCGCTACGTTTTTGACATCTAGGACATTGCGAATGGAAGCGCCCGGTGGATTATCTCACCGGGCGTTTCCATACCGTTCACGGCGCAAACGCAACCGTTCATCCGCGTTGCGGCAATCAGTTTGAAATTATCTTGATGAAGGAAAAAGCTGCTGGTACCCTTGGGACGTCATAGAACGTTTGCATTGTGCAAACGTTGAAGCGAGATGCGATGCAGTCTCGAGTTCTTTGGAGGTATCTATGTCAGATACGAAGGCGAAGAAGACAAACAGACGTTTTAAGTTCAAATTACCGCATGTCTATACGATCATGTTCTTGCTGATCGTTGTCTTTGCGGTCCTGACTTGGATCGTTCCCTCTGGTCAGTATCAGCGCAAGACGATTTCGACAGCGGCGGGCGAGCGTGAAGTTGCCGTTGCTGGAACCTATGAACAGGTCGATAAGAACTACACCGATTCCGAGACCGGCGAGACCATCAATCTGGGTCAGGATATCTTCGCGGTCCTGCAAGCGCCCACTAAGGGCATCCAGGAGGCTGCCGACGTTGTTGCGTTCGTCTTATTGATTGGCGGATCGTTCGCAATCATCACCAAGACCAACGCTTTGAATGCCGGCATGAGCCGTGTGATTAAAAAGCTCAAGAACAAGGACATCCTCATCATTCCCATCACGATGACGCTGCTGTCCATTTGCGGCACTACGTTTGGCATGTCTGAGGAAGCCCTGCCGTTCTATGCCATCTTCATTCCCATCATGATGGGTATCGGGTATGACTCGATGACGGCATTCATCATCTGCTTCCTTGGTCCTAACCTGGGATATTGTGCTTCGACCATCGACCCGTTTAACGTCTTGATCGCACAGGGCATTATCGGCATCGAGGGCAATCCTCAGCTGTGGCTGCGCGCCGTTTCTTGGGTCATCTTCACTGCCGTCGGTATCGCATGGGCCATGCGCTACGCCATGTGCGTCAAGAAAAACCCCGAGTCGTCCATTGTGTACGAGGACGATAAGCTCAAGCGTATTGAATTTTCCGTGACCGATGCCTCCATCGAGGAAGAGTTCACTATCCGTCAGAAGCTCGTGCTTATCGATTTTGCTTGCGGTATGGGCATTATCGTCTGGGGTCTTGTTACCCAGGGCTGGTACATGAATCAGATTTCCGCCGTGTTTCTTGGCATGGGCTTGCTTGCCGGTATCCTGGGCGGCCTTGACCAGCAGACGATTGCAGAGGAGTTCGTTAAGGGTCTCGCCGACTTTGCGTACGCTGCCGTCGTTATCGGTATCGCTCGCGGTATTCTGGTCATCGCCGAGGGCGGCATGATCATCGACACCATCCTCCAGGCGCTCGCTACCGCGCTCGCCGGTGCACCCGCCGCCGTCTACACCACGTTTATGTATGTCGTCCTTGGTCTGCTCTCTTTGCTGGTTCCCTCGAGTTCTGGCCTGGCGGCGCTCACCATGCCCGTTATGGGCCCCCTGACCGAGCTCATGGGCCTCAATCCCGAGGCGGCCGTCACCGCGCTCCAGTTTGCCAACCAGACCATCAACACCATCAGCCCCGTGGCGGGCATGACGGTCGCCGGCCTTGCCGTGGCTAAGATTTCGTTTGGCCAATGGTGGAAGACCATTTGGAAGTTCTTCATCTTCATGGTCGTGTTTGGCTTGGTCATTACTGCCATTTCCGGCATGCTTCCGGCGTAGGTGGTTGTGATGTCCGATCGTTTGACGGTCCTGACGTCTAAAAGCGTCTTTACCGGTACGGGGGACCTGCCGTTTGAAGGTTTCGTAGCGGTCCGTGGCAATCGAATTGAGGCTGTTGGCACCAAGTGTGAGGTAGCTTCGTATTTGACCCAGGCGGACGAGGTAGTTGACCTGGGCGACCGCACCGTCATGCCTGGCCTGATCGATGTGCATACCTTCTATACAGGTTGGGCGCTGCGGACGTTGGGGTCT
The DNA here is from genome assembly GCA_900552185.1 of uncultured Collinsella sp. GTDB lineage: Bacteria > Actinomycetota > Coriobacteriia > Coriobacteriales > Coriobacteriaceae > Collinsella. The sequence continues at coordinate 7,565 of URYT01000016.1, forward strand.
GATCTGTCCGGCATCGCTGATGCCAAAGAGGCCGTGTCGCTCTTGCGTGCATGGAAAGAAGGTCATCCGGATTGCGCGGCGGCTTTTGGCCACAACCTACCCGAAACGTTGGCATCGGATGCCGAGAACGCAAATACAGCAGCTGTGTTTGACGAGTGTTTTGGCGATATCCCTGTCGTCTGCTTTACGCCGGGCGCGGAGACCTGCGTTCTCAATGCTGCCGCCAGTGCGCGATATGGCTTTACACCCCAGGCGTGCTATGCCGAGAAGATCTGGCGCATGATGAGCGATTTCCTCGCGCTGCCCGAGGTGCGTGCCGGGTATTCGGACTACATGAGCATGCTTAACGAGCGCGGCGTTACCGCCATCAAGGAAATGGCGTTTGATGACTACTACGGCTTTGCCGACGAAATGGCTCGCCGTGAGGAATCTGGTGAGCTGACGGTTCGCGTCTCTATGATGTCGCAGCCGGTGGGCGCCGGTGCAAATCTGGCATATGCCCGCGAGGCGCGAGAGCGCTTCCGGGGACCGTTCGTTCGTTTTTCTGGCTTCAACCGTATGACCGATCGCGGCGTATGGGTGGGGCTTGCCGAGATGATAGACCCCTATGAGGACTTGGCCGATGCGGGCGCTGCCGGCAAGACGGTCGTCGAGGAGCCAGAGTGGGATCTGATTGAGAACGAGCTGCGTGCAATTGATGCTGACGGCTTCCGATATTCCTTGCATTGCCAGGGCGATGGCGCCGTTCGTCGCACCGTGGCGCTCTATGCCTCGCTGCCTCGAGACGAGCATGGACGGATGCTTCGCCGCCATGCGATTACCGATCTCGAGAACTCTGACCCGACCGATCTTGTCGAGTTTGGCAAGTTAGGTGGAATTTGCGAGGTCTATCCGCAGATTCTAACGCTGGACCGGCGCGAGGATTGCCTGTCGATGATGCGTCGACAAATTGGTGAGACGCGACTTTTGCACAGCTGGAATCGCCGCGGCATGGAAGATTCCGGATGCACAGTGTGCTGCGGCACGGATCTGCCGCTGCTGATTCCGAGCCTGGGCGAGTCAATCTACAGCGCGTGCGGCGGATTCTTCGCCGACGGACTGCCCGTGAATGAGGTCAACACGCTGACGCTTGTCGAGCTCTTGCGCGCTTGGACTGCCGGGGGCGCGTACGATCTGATGCGCGAAGACGAGCTGGGTACGCTTGAGGTTGGCAAGCTTGCCGATATCTGCGTGCTCGATCGGGATGTGTTCGACCTCGATTATCGCGACGCACGCGATCTTGCGGTTGATATGACGATGTCGGATGGACAAATCGTGTTCGATCGAAATAAGGAGGCATAAGATGTCTGAATCCAAACCGACGCTGCACCGCGAACAGATTGCGGGCATGAATATCCACTACATCATGTGGTCGCTCGATTACTTCCTTGATGTGCAGCAGCGCTTGGGCTTTGAGTCCATTGAGCTGTGGTGCGCAGAGCCGCATGTGACGCTCGACCACACGGGCTACTTTGAGGCTGAGGTCCTGGCGAAAAAGGCTGCAGACCGTGGGCTTAGGTATCGTACTCTGTGCCCCGAGAATGTTGTCTATCCTTGGCAGTATTGCGCACGCAAACCGCTGCATGAGCAGCGCAGCCTGGCGTACTTTAAGCACGGCATTGAGCTTGCTGAGGTGCTTGGGTGCGACCGCATGTCCATCAACTCGGGCTGGGGCGACTGGGACGAGGACCGCGAGGAAGCCTGGAAGCGCAGCCGCGAGCACTTGTCCATTCTGGCGGAGTATGCCGGCGAGCACGGTCTGGTGCTCACGATGGAAAGCCTGCGTCCCGAGGAGAGCAACCTTGTGACGACGGTTTCCGATGCGAAGCACATGATTGACGAGGTCGCGAGCCCGTACTTACAGCCCATGGTTGATACAACCGCGATGGGCGTTGCAGGCGAGACGCTCGAGGACTGGTTTGCCGCCTTTGGTGATGGGGCAATTCACGAGATGCACTTTATCGACGGTGACCCGTATGGCCATCTGGTGTGGGGCGATGGCAAGCACGATATGGACGCCTTCGTCGCCACGCTCAACGCCCATGGTTTCGACGGCATACTGGGCCAGGAAATCACGGACGGTCGTTACTACGATGACCCGGCGGCGGCAGATGCCAAGAACATGGCCGCATTCGAGAAATATCTGATTGACTAAAACAACCATCGGCCACGCAGCCAACGTCATTGATTGCGGGCCAAATAAGAAAGGAACTGGATATGAACGCACACGATCTGATCAAAGAGGCAATTGCCGAGAAGGGCAAGTTCGACAGCGTCTACTGGATTGCTTGCGGTGGCTCCATGATCGATTTGATCCCGGCTCATGAGCTTCTGCAGCGCGAGGCAACCACCTTCACTTCGTATATCTATACGGCTCGCGAGTTCGATATCATGCGTCCGCGTCGTCTGGGCGAGAAGTCCCTGGTCATCGCTTGTAGCCACAGTGGCAACACCCCCGAGGTCGTCGAGGGCTGCGAGATTGCCCTTGCTGCCGGCGCTACGGTGATCGCCCAGACCGACAACGCTGGATCCAAGATCGACTCCGGCAAGTGGACCACGTGGGTCTACCCGTGGGGCGAGGGCGTGCCGCAGGCCGAGGTCCCCGCTGGCATTTCGCTGTCGCTTGCGGCCGAGCTGCTCGATCAGCAGGAGGGCTACGCCGATCTTGCCGATATGTATGCCGGTATCGCCGAGATGGATAAGATTCTTCCCCCGGCACGCGAGAAGGTAAATGCCGAGCTGGGCGATCGCTTTGCCAAGCTTTGCCAGGAGCACGAGTTCTTCTACATTCTGGGCAGCGGTCCCAACTTTAGCCAGACCTACGGTTTCGCTATCTGCTCTCTTATGGAGATGCAGTGGCAGCACTGTAGCTACATCCACTCTGCCGAGTACTTCCACGGCCCCTTCGAGGCTACTCAGGATGGCGTTTTTTACTTCCTGCAGATGGGCTCCAGCGAGTGCCGTGCTATGGACGAGCGCGCCCTGGCGTTCCTTAAGACGCATACCGATACGCTGATGGTGCTCGATGCCAAGGAGTACGGTATGGAGGCCGTGCCGGCGAGCGTCCGTGCCTATCTGGACCCGGTGCTGTTCTACGCCATGAACTGCGAGCTGCGTGCCGCACGCGGCAAGGTGTTTGATCACGATCCCGATTTCCGTCGCTATATGGGTGTTGTCGAGTACTAGAAGGGTAAATACCATGGCATTTAACGTTAACGCGCTCGGATTTGGCGACAACGTCGTCGATTGCTACGAGCATATCCACACCATGTATCCTGGCGGCAACGCGGTGAACTTCGCCGTTTATGCCAAGAAATGCGGTGCCGCACGCTCCGCATACATGGGCATTTTTGGCAATGACGCCGCTGCCGAGCATGTCATTGCAAGCCTCGAGGATGAGGGTATCGAGCTTGACAAGTGCGAGCAGATGATTGGCGAGAACGGAGCGGCTCGCGTCACCGTCGTTGACGGTGACCGTGTCTTCCTCGGCTCCAACGAGGGCGGTATCCGTGGCGATGCGCGCTACGTCCTCAATCGCTTTGACCTTTCGTACATGAAGCAGTTCGATGTGGTTCATTCGGGCAACTATTGCTTTACCGAGCGCGAGCTGCCCAAGCTGAAGGCTGCGGGCGTCACGGTCTCTTTTGACTTTTCGGATGACTCCACCGACGAGTACTACGAGCAGATTGCGCCCTACGTCGATTTCGCTTTCTTTAGTGCGGCGGATGCCGCGAGGGAGGACGAGATTCGCGAGCGTCTGGCATGGGTGAAGGGCCTGGGTCCGCGTTTTGTGTCGGCTACGGCGGGCGCCGAGGGCTGCATTGCTTACGACGGCGAGCGTTATTACCGCCAGCTGGCTAAACCGGTAACGGACATGAAGGACACCATGGGGGCGGGCGACTCGTTCCTCACCTCGTTTTTGATGTGCTATCTCGATTCCGCCAAGCGCGGTGAGGATGGCGCCGAGGCCATCGAGCGCGCGCTCGACTTTGCTGCCGGGTTTGCCTCGACCGTGTGCGGCATGGAAGGTTCTTGGGGCCACGGAGCGCCGATTTCCGAATAGGTGAGCAGTGCCGGGGAGTCGAATTGTCGCCTCCCCGGGACCTCGTGGGCAAAAAATGCCAAATATGAGTACTGTCACTAATTTAGTAACAGCGAAATCAAGCTTTCGAGAGCCTAGTTGAGTGTCTGCGGTCGATTAAAACCTGCTAAGTATGGCTTTGCCCATGCAAATAAGCCTTGATAATGAACGAATGTACATTATCAAGGCACTGTTTTGTTGCAAAATAATGTGACTAGCTTTGCAACAGTACTCATATTTGGCATTTTTTGCCCACCGGGGTCAGCGAAGGTCGAAAATGGAATGGGTATTTCCCAAAACAGTCGACTTGATGCTCCGCGAATCGCATTTTTTGATTGCGGCAACGACTTCGGAGGTTCTTGCGAGCGAATCGACGAGTTGTCGTGCAGTGGTATCCTTATTTTGCTCGGCTGGCGCATCGGTTTCGAGCAACAAGCGGTTGAGTGGAATCTGTCGTGCGTATTCGCGCCCGCGTTTGGTCGCAAGCATGCGTTCATTGATGGAAAAGAAGCTGCCTGCGTGGCGCGCACGGACGAGCTCATCTGAGGTACCGCTAAACCAGTGGAAGATGATGGTGGGGGAGTTGGGATCGTTCTTTAGAAGGCCGCTCGACTCCAAAATGTCCAAGGTTGCCCCCGCTGCGCGAACGGCGTGAATGGACAGGACGCGCCCAGCGAGTGGGTGCTGCGATAGAGCTTGGCAAAGCCGTTCAAATGCCTGCGTCTGGACTCCCTCGGTGCCCACAAAGCGTGATGAAAAATCGAGTCCGATCTCGCCGATAAAGCGCTCTCGGCTAGCGAGCTCGCAAAGTAGGTTGACCTCGGCGGCTCCGCACCGGCCGTCGGCGAGCCACCAGGGGTGGAGCCCAATGCCGGCGATGATGCCTGGTTGGCGACGGGCGCGCTCGTTAGCGGCCGAAAAGTCGCGTGGATTGACGCCGCAGTCAAAGAGCCCCAGGCCCAATGCCGCCGACTCACTGGCTGCAGCATCGGGGCTGAGCATCAAATCAAGGTGACAATGCGCGTCAAAGAATCGCGGTTCCATCGTAGGGCATCCTGCTAGTCCAGGCGCTGGCCATCAGCGCGCACGCGCTCAGTGCCGCGCCCGCTGATCTGGCGGATAACCTCGCCGGCAATCATCTGACCCATGATGGGCGGCATAAAGCTGGCGGTTCCGAGTTCGGTACGCTCGTGGATGTTGGAAGGGTCGCGGGGTTGGGTCTTAACCGATTCCTCGCAGCTAAACAGCACGTGCAGGCTCTTGATTCCGCGCTTCTTGCATTCTTTGCGCATGATGCGGCTCATGGGGTCACGTACCGTATCGAAGATGTCGGCAAAGCGGAGGCACTCGGGATGGAGCTTGTTGGCCCCGCCCATGGAGCTAACCAAACGGATGTCGTGGTCCTGAGCATATTTGGCAATGGTGAGCTTGGCCGAGATGGTGTCGATGGCGTCGACGACGTAGTCGATCTTGCCCTCCGTCTGCTCCAAAACGCTCGCGAAGAAATCATCGATGTTGTCGCTCAGCAGGTATTCGGTGCGTTTGATGACGGTAGCGGTAGGGTTGATGTCGTGAATCATAGCCTCCATGACGTCGACTTTGCGCTTTCCGATGGTGCTGTGAAAGGCGATGGCCTGACGGTTGATATTGCTGGGCGCGATGACGTCCTTATCCAGAATGACGAAATGACCGATGCCGCCGCGGGCGAGTGCCTCGCAGCAGTTGGAGCCCACGCCTCCGCAGCCGAGCACCAGCACCGTAGCATCGGCGAGCTTGTCGAGTGCCTCGCGGCCCATGATGATCTCGAGCTTGGTGTCGCGTGTCTCGATGGGGGCTGCGGCTGCGGTTTCGGTCATAGATATCCTCCGATGGGGAGTCGGTCGTGTTTTAGCTATCGCCATTATAGGTATTATTGCGATTCCATTTGAGCCCTTGGAGCTTGTTGAAATGGGATCGGGATTCGCATAAGATTGAAGCAGATGGCACCCGTTGCCGCGGGTTGACCAACTCCGAAACACGTTTGTAGCGTGAGAAGTGGCCGTCTTCGCATTACGCGATGGCGGCTATTTTTTTTGAGTGTTAGATTAGATAGTTAGACAACATCTAAATATCGAGTATAGTGTGCGCGTCATGAGAGATGATGAAAGGAGGTCTTATGCCGGGAGAGGGTTTTAAGGCGCTTGCCGATCCAACGCGACGGCGCATTTTGGAGTTGCTGCGCGAGGGCAATCGCACGGCCGGGGAGCTTGCCGAACATTTTGACATCAGCAAGCCGTCGTTGAGCCATCACTTGGCGACGCTCAAAAACGCCGGGTTGGTGACCGACGAACGTCATGGCCAAAACATCGTTTACAGCTTAAACACCACCGTCATGCAGGACTTGATCGGTTGGTTTATGGGCTTTACAAACACGGAAGGTGATAAGGATGAATAACGAAAACAAGGGCATTCACGCCACGGGGGTATCGCGGCGTGTGTGGATTGCGCTGATCGCTCTGTGCGTCGCCAATGTCGTAGCGCACCTCATGGTGATGCCGAGCTTGCCCGGGCAGATTCCCACGCACTGGGGCGCGAACGGCGCCGTCGACGGTTGGGGTCCCAGCTGGATGGCATCGGCGCTCGGCGCATTGCCTCTGGTGCTTCTCGCAATGTTCTGCGTGGTGCCGCGCATCGATCCCAAAGGTGAGGCATATCGAACCTCGGGCAAGTTCTATCAGGGCTTCGTAATCGCCTTCACCTTGTTCATGTGCGCCATAAGCTGGCTGGGAGAGCTTACGGTCTGGGGCGTGGTGCCGGCGGTCGGTTCGGTTAACGTGCTGATTTCCGGTGTTGTCGGTTTGCTGTTCATCGGCGTAGGCAACTACTTGCCGCGTGTGAAGCAGAACTATACGCTCGGTATCATGACGCCTTGGGCGCTTGCCAATCCCGAGAACTGGCGCCGTACGCAGCGCTTTGGCGGTGCCTGCTTTATGGTGCTGGGCTTTGGCCTGATTGTGATGGGTGTGGCAGGCAGCGTGCTTTCGAGTGAAGTCGTCGCCGCGGTGATTGCGGTTCTGGCGTTTGGTTCGGTTGGAGCCGTCTACGTCTACTCGTATCTGCTGTGGCGCAAATCGCAGCGAGCCGCTCGCTAAGGTTGCGGAAAACTAGCGTACGCAGTTCATAGTATGTTCCGGGGGAACTTTTCCCAGGTAGTATTAGGGGGTATGGGCAACCATGCCCCTTTTTCGTTACGTTTCAGAGCTGGTTTCCTCATTTCGTTTCCACTAAAGCGAAACAAGAATAGGAAAACAGCAGGTAGAAAGGATAAAACAGGCATATGGCTGAGTTTATCTACCAGATGTATCAGGCTCGCAAGGCCCATGGCGACAAGGTGATCCTTGACGACGTGACCCTGAGCTTCTACCCCGGTGCCAAGATCGGCGTTGTGGGTCCCAACGGCATGGGCAAGTCCACCCTGCTCAAGATCATGGCCGGCATCGAGGAGGTCTCCAACGGCGATGCCAGGCTCACCCCCGGCTACACTGTGGGCATCCTGCAGCAGGAGCCGCCGCTCGATGACGACAAGACCGTCATCGAGAACGTGCGCATGGCGTTTGGCGATATGATCGCCAAGGTCGATCGCTTCAATAAGATCGGCGAGGAGATGTGCGACCCGGATTGCGACATGGATGCCCTCATGGCCGAGATGGGCAAGCTCCAGGACGAGATCGACGCCGCCGACGGCTGGGATATCGATTCCAAGCTCGGTCAGGCCATGGACGCCCTGCAGCTGCCCGATTCCGACATGCCGGTTAACGTGCTTTCCGGCGGCGAGCGCCGTCGCGTGGCCCTGTGCAAGCTGCTGCTCGAGGCTCCCGACCTGCTGCTGCTCGATGAGCCCACGAACCACCTGGACGCCGAGTCGATTCTGTGGCTCGAGCACTTCCTGCACAACTACCAGGGCGCGGTGCTTGCCGTCACGCACGATCGCTACTTTCTGGATAACGTTGCCGAGTGGATCTGCGAGGTCGACCGCGGTCACCTTTATCCCTACAAGGGCAACTACTCCACGTATCTGGAGACCAAGGCCGCCCGTATCGAGGCGCAGGGCAACCGCGACGCCAAGCTCGCCAAGCGCATGGAGGCCGAGCTCGAGTGGGTACGCAGCTCGCCCAAGGCTCGCCAGGCCAAGAACAAGGCCCGTCTGGCTCGCTACGAGGAGATGGAGGCCGAGGCCCGCGCAAGCCAGAAGCTCGACTGGACCGACATCCGCATTCCCGTCGGACCGCGCCTGGGCAACAAGGTGCTCGAGGCCCATCACCTGCACAAGGAGTTCGATGGCCGTGTGCTCATCGACGACCTATCATTCACCCTGCCGCGCAACGGCATCGTGGGCGTCATCGGTCCCAACGGCGTCGGTAAGACCACGCTGTTCAAGACGATTGTGGGTCTGGAGCCGCTGACTTCGGGCGAGCTCGAGGTGGGTGAGACCGTCAAGATCTCCTATGTCGATCAGAACCGTTCTGGCATCGACCCTGACAAGAACCTGTGGGAGGTCGTCTCGGATGGCCTGGACCACATGATGGTCGGCGAGACCGAGGTTCCGAGCCGCGCTTATGTGGCGAGCTTTGGCTTTAAGGGCCAGGACCAGCAGAAGCGCGCTGGCGTACTCTCCGGTGGTGAGCGCAATCGTCTGAACCTGGCACTCACGCTCAAGCAGGGCGGCAACCTGCTGCTCCTCGACGAGCCCACGAACGATCTCGACGTCGAGACGCTGTCCTCGCTCGAAGCGGCGCTGCTCGAGTTCCCGGGCTGCTCGGTGGTCATTAGCCACGACCGCATGTTCCTGGACCGCGTCGCCACGCACATTCTGGCGTGGGAGGGCACCGACGAGAATCCGGGCAACTGGTATTGGTTCGAGGGCAACTTCGAGGCCTACCAGGCCGACCGCGAGGCACGCCTCGGCAAGGAAGCCGCCAAGCCCCACCGCCTCCACCGCAAACTAACCCGCGACTAGGCGCCGACAGTGGCCCTGGGGCCGACGAGGGCGCACTTATCATATTCCCCCATCGAAGAGGGCGGTCTCACAGGGATCGCCCTCTTTCTATCTTTTGATTGATATGTTGCTGAGTTTTTCTCTATCATTTTCTCGAATTCATGTCGAATATGTCCTAATCTAACTGATATAATACCCCTATTAGGCAATCTATAGATTGGATAATCATGAGAGAACACGACATGTCCCAGCAAATTAAGGAGATCCGGAAGCACTACGGGCTCTCCCAACAGGCCTTTGCGCGGCTACTCGGCATCGGCGAGGCCAGCATCACTCGCTACGAGAAGGGTATCGCCCCCACCAAGGCCAACGCCAACCTCATTCGCGCCACCATGATTCCCGCGTTCATGGCCGGCTGCCTCGAGCGCGACGGCGACGCGCTTACCCCCAAGCAGCGCGCATCGGTCGAGAAGATCGTCTACGCGGAAGTGACCTTTGACGAGGGAGGAGACGTCATGGACACGACGGAAATCTACGAGATAACGTTGCAGCAGGAGGTGTTGAACGAATCCGCCTGGGACATCATGGCGCAGATCTCCAGAGCACGCGCCGAGGCAAAGCTCAAGGGAAATGACGAGCTAACGATAATCTACGACGACATCGAGCAACAGATCGCTCGCCTTGTGCCCGAAATTCTCTCGGACTCAGCGGCCAACCAACATGCTATCGATGAGATACGAGGGCAACTGAAAGGCTTTCAGCAATTTCTTTCGACCCAGCTCGCAAAGGCGGCCTAATCATGGGCGATGAAGACAAATACACCGAAAGAGAGTTCAGCGAAAAGTTCGAAGAGCTGCGCTGGAATCTCCTGAGCGCCTATCGCCCTACCCTTGAATCGCCACCTCAGGCTTTTTTGCTCGGGGGCCAGAGCGGGGCAGGGAAAACCACGCTCCACAAGATCATCCATCGCCGACTGGACGGCAATGGCATCAGCATCAACGGGGACGACTATCGAAAGTTCCACCCCCGTTTCTTGGAGCTTCAGCGCATCTACGGAGACGAGGCCGTTAACTATACTGCGCCATGGGCAGGACGCATGACC
>URYT01000017.1 GCA_900552185.1 uncultured Collinsella sp.
GGCATCGACCTGCGCCGATACCCCTAAAGTAGACACACATTTTGTCCTATAAGCCGAATCCCTCCGCTTGCCCACAAGAAAGCGCCCTGGGCCGTTATGGGCTCAGGGCGCTCAATTTTAATGGCTGGGACGGAGGGATTCGAACCCCCAACAGCCGGCACCAAAAACCGGAGTTCTACCGTTGAACTACGTCCCAATGTGTGGTGTTGCCCAAAAGCAACTCGTTTAGTTTACCTAATCTGCGAGGGCATCGCAAACGCCATCGAGCAGGCGTACGGCGAGTGTCTGCGCGTCGCTGGCCGTGAAGGTGCCGTTGTAGCGCGTCATGCCCGTGAGCTCAATGCGAATGCGTGCCGGCTTCTGCTGCGCGGCGACATTGGCAGTGCGGATGCGCTGGGCTAGGTTGTGGCACTCGGCGAGGGCAATCGTGGCGCGCGGTGCGGCGTCGGCGGGCAGCTCGTCGCTTGCGATTTCGAGCACCAGGTCAACGTCGGTTGGGACCTCGGAGTCGCAGAGCATCATGCCGCTGTTGTCTGTCGTTGCCGTGGCGATATTCCACATGCGCGACGCAACACTGCGTGCGATGGGGTCCTCGCCGATAACGGCAATCTGGAAGCGCTCGAGCACGTTGGCGGCGCGAGCAAAACCGATGCGGGACTCGGCTTCGGTGACCGAGGGCTTGCCCTCCCACACATGGTGCAGGCGGTTGATGTAGGCGTAGGTGTCCTGGAAGGCCATGCCGTCGGCAAACAGGCCGACATTTTCCTGGAACTGCTGCAGGGCGGCCTCGGTATGCGGACCAAAGTAGCCGTCGTCTTCGCCACAGGCAAAGCCCAAAACGTTGAGAGCGCGCTGCAGGGCCTGCACATCGGCGCCATGGAAATTGGGCATGCGCAGATAGAGGGTGCGGTCGCCCAGCTTATACGAAGCGTCTACAAGGGCGCTCCAACAGGGGATATCGACGGCATGACCGGCAGCAAGGCCGCTGTCGAGCCTGAAGGTGCTGACGGCCTGCTCAGTGGTGGCTCCAAAGTACTTGTCGGTGACTTCGGCGGCATCAATCGTGTAGCCGAGCTGCAGGAGACGAGACTGCACGTCCTCGACGGCTGCTCCCTGCATGCCCGTTGTAATAGGTTCCATGAACGAACCCCTTTCGGCGTACCATTCGTACTATTTGAGCGTGTGTCGGATAGACAACGCAAAGGGATGCATAAACATGCACTCAACAGTGTAGCAAGTTGTACCCAAATACGCTGCTGACAGGTTTTATTACCCCCGCTAGTTAAGGCGCTCCACAAAGAAATCTGCCATGGAGAGGAACAGCTCGCGTGCGTGCGGATCAAGCTCAACGTTCTCGATGGCCGCTTTGGCCTTGGCGGTCAGGTCGAGCGCGTAAGTGTGGGCGTAATCGATGGAGCCGGTCTCCTGGAAGATCTCCACGGCGCGTGCGAGCTGCGCGGGATCATCGGTGCCCGAGGAAAGAATCGCCTCGACCTCGTTGTGGTGGCGCTCATCAGAGAGGGCGTGTACGGCGACAAGCGTGCGCTTGCCCTCGGTGATGTCGGTGCGGAAGTCCTTGTTGGCGGCTTCCTTAGTGCCGACAAGGTTGAGCAGGTCGTCCTGAATCTGAAAGGCGAGGCCCGTGTGCAGGCCAAAGGCGCGCAGCGCTTCGATTTGCCCATCGCTGCCGCCGCCGATAATGGCTCCGGCGGCAAGCGGCGTGGCTCCGCTGTAAAACGCGGTCTTGTGCGTAGCCATGTCCAGGTAGTCATCAACCGAGATATCAAAGCGCCCGTCACGGACCCAACCCAGGTCGAGTGCTTGACCCTCGATGGTGCGGACGATCATCTCGGTAAGCTCGTGGAGCACGCGCAACTTCACGTCGGACTCCAGCGTAGGGTCGTCGAGAACCGTCTTGGTGACCATGGTGAGCGCCAGGTCGCCACAATTGATGGCAAGGCCCGTGCCCTCGGTAAGGTGCATGCAGGGCTTGCCTCGACGAAGCTGTCCGTTGTCGGCGATGTCGTCGTGGATCAGCGCGCCCGACTGGAAATGCTCGATGGCTGCCGCGGCGCTGCGGGCGCTCTCAAAGCTACCGCCCACTGCGGTTGCGGCGAGCATACAGATAAGCGGGCGGTGGCGCTTGCCGGCGTTGGCCGTAAAAGCCGAGAGCGGCGCATACAGGTAGCGCTCGATATCGGCAGAGGTCGCCTGTCCGTCAAAGAACGTGGCCAGATAGTCGTTAATCTGGTCAAAGTGCTGGGCTAAAAAGCTGGTAAACGGACTGGACACGGGTTCTCGCATTCTTTCTGAGGTTGCATTGATGCAATATGCAGACAACATATTGCCACATCAGGGCGTTTGGCGCGGCAGTTTTGGCGATTTAGGACAACGGGCGTGCGTTTGATGGAGCGTGCCTAAATCAGCCTAAAATGCTCGAGCGCCGAAACGACACCGTCATGATCGACGGTGTCGGTCACGTAATCGGCCTTATCCTTGAGATAGTCCGGCGCATTGCCCATGGCGATACCGACATCGACGGCATTCATCAGCGAGACGTCATTGCTGGCGTCGCCAATGCCGTATACGGTTCCGTGGTGGGGATCGAGGGCGTCGAGTACAGACTGGATACCCCCGCGCTTCGTGCATTCGCGGGGCGAGATTTCGGTTACCTCGAGTTCGAGCTCGTTAAAGCACAGCAGCGGCTCAAGTGCCTTATCTTGAGCGATGTGGTTGGCGAGCGATGTAGACATCAAGATCTTGTAGACACTGTAATGTTGCAGCTGCGTGACTGCGTCACCCAGGGTGCGTGCGTATCCGGGAGCATCGGGAGCATCGGCACTCATGCGCACGACGCCGTTGAGGCCCTCAAAGCGGATGACCTCGCCCGATTGCTCAAGGTAGGGGGCAAGACGCTGCAGCATACTGGGCGTCATCGACAGATCGCGAATTGCGTGTCCGTTGATCTCGGCGTAACCGCCCGCAAGACAGACGATGCCGGTCCAGGGCAGCTCAAGAAGTTTGGGGTGGATGCAGCTCAGGGTACGTCCCGTGCAGATAAAGGCCATGTTGCCGTTGGCGACAAACTCGCGGATTGCCTGCGAAACCGCCTCGTTGGGATAGGGGGAGAGGTCCCGCTCGTCTTCGGGAAGGTCTTGGGCGAGCCTGGGGTCTTGCCAGGCGAGCGTTCCGTCGATATCGAAGAAGCAGATATCGCTGCGCTTATGGGCTGCGCTGGCGGCAGGGGAGGCCGAGGTGGTGGGCACAAATCCCGGCTCGAGGCCCATGATCTGGTCAAAATGCTCTTTAACGCGGGGAACGGAGATGCCGATGATCACCTGGGCGGTCTTGCCCGTAATGATGAGGCCCTTGGCGCCCACCGCGACAAACGACGCGTTATCTGCAACGATGGAAGGGTCTGCGACCTCGACGCGCAGGCGCGTGGCACAGTTGGTTGCGCCCACAATATTGCCAACGCCACCTAAAAGCTGAATTATCCGCTCAGCGAGGACGTGATCTTGATCGGATCGACTATTGACCTCGTCATTGGGAGATTGCTCTTTGGCAAAGCCGCTTTCCGTTAAACGATCGATTGCCGCGCGATTGGCGACATGATCCTCGCGGCCCGGCGTCTTAAGGTCATAGATCAAGATGAGTGCTCGAAAACTAACAAAAAAGATGAGGCTAAAGGCAAGGCCGATACCGAGCGCCAAAAGATAGGCACCGGCATGCGTGCGCATGAGCGGAATAAAGTTGAAGGCTGCCATCTCCATGAGGCCGCCCGAGAAGATGCCGACGATGCCAAAGAGATTCATGGTTGTGGCAAGGCAAGACGATAAGACGGCATAGAGAAAAAAGAGCCCGGGGTGGGTGAACATAAAGAGAAACTCGAGTGGCTCGGTAACGCCGCAAACCACCGAGGCGATGATGGCGGGAACAAGGATGACCCTGAGGCCGGCGCGGCGCTCTGGTTTTGCGGTGGAGTAGAACGCGGCTGCGATGGCGGGAAGGCCAAAGAGCTTGACCCAGCCGGTGGCGGTAAAACCGGCCCACGGCGCAAGTTCATTAAGGGGGCGCGTGCTATGGGAGAGGATGGGGAGCAAGCTGCTCCACGTGGCGTAGATGCCGTCGTTAATGACCAGGTTGTCGTAGTAGATCGGCATGTAGAGCAGGTGGTGCAGCCCCATGGGCTCGAGCGCTCGCTCCAAAAACACAAAGATGCCCACGCCAAAGGGGCCGACGCTCGTAAGTGCATGGCGCAGCGTTTCGGTCATTGCGTATACGGAGGGCACGATGGCGGCCGAGATAGCGGCAAGGGCAAACACGGCAAAAAAGCTGATGAGGTAGACCAGCGAGGAGCCCGAGAAGGTGCCGAGCCAATCGGGAACCTTGGCATCGTAGAAGCGGTCATGGATGGCGACGACGGTTGCCGATACCACCAGCGGGCCGATAATGCCGGTGTCGAGCGTCTTGATGCCGTCGATGACGGTGATACCGTTGGCGGGGGTCAAAGATGACGGGTACTTAAGCCCAAGGTTGTCTCCGCTCAGCTTAATGATCTCGCTCAAAAAGAAGCAATAGGCAAAATAGGCCACGAGTGCCTCGAGGCAGCAGCGTGCCGGTTGCTTTTGGGCAAGACCGATGGGCAGCGCTACGGCAAAAAGGAGCGGGAGGCGTTTAAAGACCGTCCACGAGCCGCGCTGGATGATGGTCCAAAAAACGTACCAAGGGGTTCCGTATACGGCGAGATCGCCGACGATGTCCGCAGTCGTTGCGAGAGCGGAGACGCCGACCATGAGGCCTGATATAGAAAACAGCATGGCGGGAGCGAACATTGCCCCGCCAAAGCGTTGGATTTTTTGCAGCATGTTCTGCCTTCCGAATATCGAGGCGCGTTGCGCGTGGGGAAACGTTTAAACAATGGATTCATTGTAGAGGACCAGACGATTGTCGTACCGGCAGTTTTGAGCGAAACCGATTTGGGCATGACAGAAACCGTCAACGGTTAAATCCTGTCGCTTTACCGATATTCGGTTTAAACAACTTTAAGAAATGCTATCGTGCCTAGCCGGAAATGAACAATATAGAGGTGAAACAATGCCAAAAGCGATATACGAAGGAATCTATCGAGAAATACGCTCGCGCATCATTAATGGGACCTATGCGTTTCAGGAGATGCTGCCAACCGAAGCCGAGCTGACCGCGGAGTTCGGATGCACTCGCAATACCGTCCGTCGCGCCTTGGGTATGCTGTCCGACAGGATGTTTGTGCAGCCCATACACGGCAAGGGCGTGCGCGTTATTTGGCTTAAGGGCGAAACCGACATGTTGGGCGCACTCGAAGAGGTTGAGTCGTTTGGCGAGTTTGCAAAGCGCAACAATGCCGTTGCATCGACGGACGTTAAGTCTTTTGAGCATTTGATTTGCACCGAGCAGCTCTCTCGTCGCCTGGGCTTTAAGGTGGGCGAGGAGTTGATTCGCGTGGTGCGTGTCCGAAGCCTTAACGGCAATGCGCGCCAAGTAGACCATGGTTACTTTTTGGAGTCGATCGCCAAGGGTCTGACGCCCGAGATCGCCGCAAAGTCAATTTACGACTATCTGGAGCACAAACGCGGCGTCAAGGTGATGGCGAGTCGCCGTACGGTGAGCGTCGAGCTTGCCAACGATGAGGACTGCAGCTATCTTGACCTCGGCAAATACAACTGTGTCGCCGTCATGGAGAGCCAGTCGTACACCTCGGACGGCATCTTGTTCGAGGTCACGCATGCCCGCACGCATCCCGAGATCTTCCATTACCGCGTCAACTCCAAGCGATAGCCGGCTAGCTCGCAGCCTGACGAGACTCATGCCCTCAAAGCGAAAACGCCCGGTCAAACCGACGATGCATCGGCTTGACCGGGCGTTTTCGCTGCATTTGATAACAAATAATTGTTTATACAAAACTTGTCAAGTATCAAGTTGAAATTACCGTTCACCGAAGTTTTTCTACCGCTCTAGTAATACTTGTTCAAACAAGTAGCCAAATGGCGTATCGTACAAATCAGCAAAAGGGGCAAAGTCCCCGAGCCAATCTCCGAAGGCGGCGGCAAAGGGTGCCGCCACGGTGTGAAAGGGTGGATTGTAATGAAGAACGAAATGAGCAGAAGGCAGTTCCTGGGCTTTGCTGGTTCCGCGGCTGCGGTTCTTGGTCTGGGCCTCGTGGGCTGCGGTGGCTCCGCCGGCTCCGGCTCCTCTGCTTCTGGTGACGCTGCCGAGGTCTACTTCCTCCAATTCAAGCCCGAGGTCGACAAGGAGTGGAAGGAGATCGCCAAGGCGTACAAGAAGGAGAAGGGCGTCGAGGTCAAGATCGTGACCGCCGCCTCCAACACCTACGAGGAGAAGCTCAAGTCCGAGATGTCCAAGAGCTCCGCTCCGACCCTGTTCCAGGTCAACGGCCCCACCGGTCTTAAGAACTGGAAGGATTACTGCGCCGACCTGTCCGATACCAAGCTCCGCGGTGAGCTCATCGACGACTCCCTGGCTCTGCAGTCCGACGGCAAGGATCTGGGTATCGACTGGGTCCAGGAGAGCTACGGCATCATCTACAACAAGCAGCTGCTCGAGAAGGCTGGCTACAAGGCCGAGGACATCAACTCCTTCGACAAGCTGAAGGCTTGTGCCGACGACATCCAGGCCCGCAAGGACGAGCTTGGCGTTGAGGGTGCCTTCACTTCTGCTGGCATGGATGACTCCTCCAGCTGGCGCTACACCACCCACCTCGCCAACCTCCCGC
Source organism: uncultured Collinsella sp. (assembly GCA_900552185.1). GTDB lineage: Bacteria > Actinomycetota > Coriobacteriia > Coriobacteriales > Coriobacteriaceae > Collinsella. The sequence goes on from URYT01000017.1 coordinate 6,773, forward strand.
TCTACTACGAGTTCGAGAAGGAGCACAACCAAGAGGACGACGAGATCAAGGGCGAGTATCTCGACAACTTCAAGCAGATCTTCGACCTGTACATCACCGACTCCACCTGCGATCCTTCGCAGCTTGCCTCCAAGACCGGTGACGACGCCACCAACGAGTTCGCAACCGGCAAGGCCGTCTTCTATCAGAACGGCTCTTGGGCATACGCTGACCTCACCAAGGCCGGTATGACCGACGACCAGCTCGGCATGCTGCCGATCTACATCGGCGTTGACGGCGAGGAGAACCAGGGCCTGTGCTCCGGCGGCGAGAACTACTGGTGCGTGAGCTCCCAGGCTTCCGAGGATGCTCAGAAGGCCACCGAGGACTTCATGTACTGGTGCGTCACCGCTGACACCCCGACCAGCATCATCGCCGACAAGATGGGCCTGACCGCTCCGTTCAAGAGCGCCAAGGAGACCACCAACGTCTTCTCGCAGCAGGCCGTTGCCATGGCTAAGGACGGCAAGAAGACCGTCGCTTGGGACTTCGTCTACATCCCCTCTGAGGAGTGGAAGAAGAACCTCAAGCAGGCTCTGATTGCCTATGCTGCCGACAACACCAAGTGGGACGGCGTCAAGAACGCCTTCGTCGATGGCTGGAAGACCGAGAAGGCTGCTTCCGAGTAAGTAGTTGCTGCCCAAGCTATCTGATTAGCGACAGGGGGCGGGCAGACGTTGGTTTGCCCGCCCCCTGCATATTGAAAGGACCCTTTTATGGGCAAAGCACTCAAGCGCTGGTGGCCGCTCTTTATGCTGCCCACGTGCCTGGCGTTTATGATCGGGTTCGTGATCCCCTTTATCCAGGGCTTCTATCTCTCGTTCTGCCAGTTTATTACCATCAACAATGCGCACTTTGTCGGTATCGAGAACTACGTGCGCGCACTGTCCGATCCACAGTTCTCCACGTCGTTCTTCTTTACCGTGGCGTTTGCCTTCCTGTCGACGGTGCTCATCAACGTGATCGCCCTGGCCATTGCGCAGGCGCTCACCCGCAAGGCGCTCAAAGGCACCAACATCTTCCGTACGATCTTCTTTATGCCTAACCTGATCGGCGGCATCGTGCTGGGCTACATCTGGCAGATTCTGATCAACTGCCTGCTCTCCAACGTGGGCGCTCAGCTCATCGCCCTTAACTCTGCTGCTGGCTTCTGGGGCCTTATCATCCTGACCCTGTGGCAGCAGGTCGGCTACATGATGATCATCTATATCGCTGGTCTGCAGTCCATTCCGTCCGACTACATCGAGGCCGCCAAGGTCGACGGTGCCACGGCATGGCAGACGTTTTGGAAGGTTAAGATCCCTAACCTGATGCCGACCATCACCATCTGCCTGTTCCTGTCCATCACCAACGGCTTTAAGCTGTTCGACCAGAACCTCGCCCTTACCGGCGGCGCCCCCGCGCATTCCACCGAGATGCTCGCCCTGAACATCTACAACACGTTCTATTCGCGTGCCGGTATCGCATGGCAGGGCATCGGTCAGGCCAAGGCGGTTATCTTCTGCATCCTGGTCGTAGCCATCTCCATGATTCAGCTTAAGGCCACGAGGTCCAAGGAGGTGCAGCAGTAATGAAACGCGATAAGGTTATCAACCGCGCGCTCTCGATTTTCTTTACGATTCTGTCGCTCGCGTGGATCTACCCCGTGTTCATGATTGCGCTCAATTCCTTTAAAAAGGCAACTGCAATCAGCACCACCACGGCATTCGATCTGCTCACGCCCGAGACGTTCAACGGCCTTGCAAACTACTTGCACGCTCTTAACGAGCAGGGCTTTGCCTCGGCATTTATGTACTCGCTCATCATCACGGTCACGTCGGTCGTGCTGATTTTGGTGTGCTGCTCCATGTGCGCTTGGTATGTGGTTCGTGTCAACAACAAGATCTCGAACTTCTTCTATTACCTGTTCGTCTTCTCGATGGTCGTGCCCTTCCAGATGCTCATGTTCACGCTGTCCAATTTGGCGGACCGCATCGGCTTCAACACGCCGTTCAACATCTGCTTTATCTATCTTGGCTTTGGCGCGGGCCTGGCGGTCTTTATGTTCGCCGGCTTTGTAAAGAACATTCCGCTCGAGATCGAAGAGGCGGCCATGATCGACGGCTGCAACCCGGTTCAGGTGTTCTTTAAGATCGTCCTTCCCATCATGAAGCCCACCTATCTTTCGGTCGGCATTCTCGAGACCATGTGGGTCTGGAACGACTATCTGCTGCCCTACCTTACCCTCGACTCCACTAAGTACAGGACCATTCCTATCTTGATCCAGTACTTCCGCGGCGGCTACGGCCACGTCGAGCTCGGTCCCATGATGGCCTGCATCATGATGGTCGTTATCCCCATCGTCATCATGTACATCCTCTGCCAGAAGTACATCATCGACGGCGTGGTGGCGGGTGCCGTCAAGGGCTGATGCCGTAACTGTTTTGCAAGTTTCTGCGGCGCCCCTCAGCGCGGCGCCGCATATCGAAAGGTAAAGACATGGCCGAGATCGTTCTCAAGCATGTTCAGAAGGTGTATCCCAACAACGAGTCCAAAAAGAAGGGCTTCTTTGGCAAAAAGAAGAAGACCGAGGAGAAGAAGCACAACCTCAAGGTTACCGAGGACGGCGTGCTCGCGGTGGAGGACTTTAATCTCACCGTGCATGACCAGGAGTTTGTCGTTCTCGTTGGCCCGTCTGGCTGCGGCAAGTCCACGACGATGCGCATGGTCGCTGGCCTGGAGGACATCACTTCGGGCGACGTGCTCATCGACGGCAAGCGCGTCAACGACGTGGCGCCCAAGGACCGCGACATTGCCATGGTGTTCCAGAGCTATGCTCTGTACCCCAATATGACGGTGTACGAGAACATGGCGTTTACGCTTGAGCTCAAGAAGGTCCCCAAGGACGAGATCGACCGTAAGGTTCGCTCTGCTGCCGAGATCCTTGGCATTACCGAATACCTCGACCGTAAGCCCAAGGCGCTTTCGGGCGGCCAGCGCCAGCGTGTCGCCATCGGCCGCGCCATCGTGCGTGATCCTAAGGTCTTCCTGATGGACGAGCCGCTGTCCAACCTGGACGCCAAGCTGCGTAACCAGATGCGTGCCGAGCTCATCAAGCTGCGCCACGAGATCAAGGGCACGTTCATCTACGTCACCCACGACCAGACCGAGGCCATGACCCTCGGCGATCGCATCGTGGTCATGAAGGACGGCGTCGTACAGCAGATTGCCACCCCGCAGGAGGTCTTCAACCATCCCGCGAACATCTTCGTCGCCGGCTTTATCGGTGTGCCGCAGATGAACTTCTTCGATGCCCAGCTGGTGCGCTCGGGCAACGGCTTCACCGTCAAGACCGAGGATATGAACGTGGCGCTCGCCCCCGAGACCTGCGCTCAGCTTGCTCTCAACTGGGACGGCGGCGACGTGAAGGAGATCACGGCCGGCGTGCGCCCCGAGCAGATTCTGCTTGCCGACAAGGACGAGGAGGGTGCGCTCCAGGGTACCGTCGAGGTGACCGAGCTCATGGGTTCGACCGAGCATGTCCACGTGACCGCTCCTGATGGCCAGTTCGTCCTGATCATTCCCGTTGTCGACCTTGAGGCCAAGGGTGCGCTCAAGGCGGGCGACCCCATCTGGTTCAAGTTCGAGAAGAACGCGACCCACCTCTTCGATAAGGTCTCTGGCAAGAACCTTATCTAGGCCCGGTGCATCCAGGCCCTCCCTTTGGGCGACTGCGGTATTGCCATCCTTTTGCCGCGGTCACATATAAGGCTCCCCTCCCGTCCACTGGGCGAGAGGGGAGCCTTTCTTTGTGTTGGGATTGTCTGACCGGTCGTTTGTCTCGATCTGTAACGGGTAGGGCCGATTTCGGACGTTAGATGTTGCAGATCGAGACGGTTCCGCTGAGCTAACCATTTCATCTAAATCTGTAACACCGAAGGTGAATTTCAGCTGCTAGATGTTACAGATTGAGATAAACCCAAGGGGAGGGGCCGGTATGTCTCAATCTGTAACAGCTTGGACCGTTTTTACCGAGTAGTTGTTACAGATCGAGATTGTTTGGTCGAGACAAACCATAGACCGGCGTATCGGCGCAAAAAGCGGAGCCGCGTTGCCGCGACTCCGCTTTCAAGAGGATGGGTAAAGAAAACGAAATTAGCTCAGGTGCCAGATCTCGTCGTTGTACTGGGAGATCGTACGGTCGGACGAGAAGGTGCCGGCGTTGGCGATGTTGATCAGCGCCTTGCGCATCCAGGCATCCTGGTCCTCGTAGTCGGCCAGCACGCGCTCCTTGGTCTGGATGTACTCCTCAATGTCGAGCAGGGCCATAAACCAGTCCTTGCCCTTAATGTCGTCGTGCAGGCGCTGCAGGCGCTCGGCGTTGCCGGTCGCCATAAAGGCCGGGTTGGTGATGAAGTCCACCAGCAGTTTAATGCCGGGCTTGCGGTAGAGCACACCGGCGTCATAGGTGCCGTCGGCGTAGAGCTGCTCGACCTGCTTGGAAGAGGCACCAAAGGTGTAGATGTTCTCGTCGCCTACGAGTTCGGCGATCTCGACATTGGCGCCGTCGAGCGTGCACAGGGTTAAAGCACCGTTGAGCATGAACTTCATGTTGGAAGTGCCGCTCGCCTCCTTGGAGGCCAGGCTGATCTGCTCGGAGATATCGGCGGCGGGGATCACGCGCTCGGCAGCAGTGACGTTGTAGTTCTCGATCATGACAACCTGCAGGTAGGGAGCCACGTCGGGGTCGTTTGCAATCCACTGCGACAGCGTCAAGATCAGATGGATGATGTCCTGCGCGATAGTGTAGGCAGGCGCCGCCTTGCCGCCAAAGATGATGGTGACGGGGTGCTTAGGTCTGTTGCCGTTCTTGATATCGAGGTACTTCCAGATGATGTAGAGCGCGAGCATCTGCTGGCGCTTGTACTCGTGGATGCGCTTGACCTGGACGTCGATGATGGCGTTGGAGGGAATGGTCACGCCCTGCTCGAGCGCCATGAACTGGCGCATGATGGCCTTGGCCTCGACCTTGGTGGCGGCCAGGCGCTCAAGAACGTCCTTGTCGTCGGCGAACTTGGCGAGTTTGCTCAGATCGCCGGTGCTGCGCCAGTCGGTGCCGATCACATCGTCGAGCAGGCTGGCGAGCGCGGGGTTGGCCCCATGGATCCAGCGGCGGAAGGTGATGCCGTTGGTCTTGTTGGAGAACTTCTCGGGATAGATCTCGTAGAACGGATGAAGCTCGGTGTCCTCCAGGATCTTGGTGTGGAGGGCGGCTACGCCGTTGATGGAGAAGCCAAAGTGGATGTCCATGTGGGCCATGTGGACGGTGTCGTGCTCGTCGATGATGGCGACGCGCGGGTCATCGTGCTCGGCCTTCGCGACCTCATCGAGCTTGACGATAATGTCGGCGATGGCAGGGGAGACCTTCTGCAGGCTGGCGAGCGGCCACTTCTCGAGCGCCTCGGCAAGAATCGTGTGGTTAGTGTAGGCGACCATGGAGCGTACGATGGTCACGGCCTCGTCAAACTCGATGCTATGCTCGGTGGTGAGCAAGCGAATGAGCTCGGGGATGACCATGGTGGGGTGCGTGTCGTTAATTTGGACCACGGCGTAGTCGGCCAGATCGTGCAGGTTGCTGCCGCGCTCGATGGCCTCGTCGATCAGGAGCTGGGCGGCGTTGCTCACCATGAAGTACTCCTGGTAGATGCGAAGCAGGCGGCCCTGCTCATCGGAATCGTCGGGGTAGAGGAACAAGGTGAGGTTCTTGGCGATCTCGGTCTTGTCGAAGTCGATGGAACTGCCGGGGACCAGGCCGTCGTCGACGCTCGTCAGGTCGAACAGGCGCAGGCGGTTCTTGGTGGGCTGGCCGTAACCGGGCACATCGATGTTGACGAGCTTGGAGGTAACGGCAAAATCGCCGAACTCGACGGTGTAGGAGCGGTCATCGTCGACTAGGATGTCCTGCTCACCGAGCCACTCGTCGGGGACGGCCTTCTGCTGGTTGTCGACAAAGCGCTGACGGAACAGGCCGTAGTGATAGTTGAGGCCCACGCCATCGCCGGTCAAGCCCAGCGTGGCGATGGAATCCAGGAAGCACGCGGCCAGGCGGCCCAGGCCGCCGTTGCCGAGCGACGGCTCGACCTCGAATTCCTCGATCTTGTTGAGGTCGTGGCCTGCGGCGGTGAGCTGGTCCTTAACCTCGTCGTAGATGCCGAGGTCGATCATGTTGTTGATGAGCAGCTTGCCGATCAAAAATTCGGCGGAAATGTAATAGAGCTTTTTCTTGCCGTTGTTGAGCGGGCAGGTGGCGGAGCGCTCCTGCACGAGTTTGACCAGCAGCTTGTAAATGCGACGGTCGTCGAGCTGCTCGAGCGAGGTGCCAAAAGACTGCTCGGCGAGTTCCATGAGGTTAATTCGGGGCATGTTTTCTCCTGTGATGGGTTGTTTCATGTCTGCAATTCATAAGAAGCCCGCGCGAGGGGATTGGGGTGGCCTCGCGCGGGAAAAGCAAGCGCGTCCGCACGGTGGGGAGGGGTCGGGCGCGGTAGCTCCTATTGAGGAAGCTCGATTTCGGCTTCCGACGGGATGCGGAAGTAGGTCTCGGTCCAGTCGGTGAGTTTGTGCTCGAGCTCGCGGGTGATGGCGCCGTCGAGCATGCGCCAGGTCCAGTTGCCGCCCAGCGTGGCAGGGGTGTTGATGCGCGCCTCGTTGCCCAAGTTGAGCAGGTCCTGCATGGTGTAGATGCACGTGTCGCTCACGCTGGCGGCGATGGTGCGATTGAGTGCATCTGCCATGGGTTCGCCGGCCTGCTGATGGGTGTACAGGGCTGCCTGCTCGCGCTGACGCGGGGTGGCCGTTCCCTCAAACCAACCGCGCGCCGTCTCGTTGTCGTGGGTGCCCACGTAGGCGACGGTGTTGGCGATGTAGTTATGCGGCAGGTAGTACGAGTTGGTGCCCTCAAAGGCAAACTGCAAGATCTTCATGCCGGGGAAGCCCGAGTTGTCGCGCATGTCGATGACGCCGGGGGTGAGGAAGCCCAGGTCCTCGGCGATGATGGGCAGCGTGCCGAGCTTTTCCTCGAGCGTCTTGAAGAACTTGAGGCCGGGACCCTGCGTCCACGAACCGTAGGACGAATCGGGCGAGGAGAACGGCACCTCCCAATAGGCCTCGAAGCCGCGGAAGTGATCCAGGCGGATGACGTCGTACATGTCGAGGGCGGCGCGAATGCGGCCCTCCCACCAGGAGAAGCCGTCGGACTCCATGGCGTCCCAGTCGTAGATGGGGTTGCCCCAGTACTGGCCGGTGGCCGAGAACTGGTCGGGCGGCGTGCCGGCGACGCTCACGGGATTGCCGGCGGCGTCGATCTTAAAGAGCTCAGGCGTCGCCCACATCTCGACGGAGTCACGCGAGACATAGATGGGCAGGTCGCCGATGATGAGAATGTCGCGCTCGTTGGCATAGGCCTTGAGGCGGCTCCACTGGCGATCGAAGAAGTACTGCGTCATCTGGTGGTAGAGCATACGCGCCGGATGGTCGGCGCAGACCTTGGCGGAAGCCTCGCCGCGGGTGCGGAGCTCCGCGGGCCACTCCCAAAACGCCTTGAGACCGCACTCCTCTTTGACGGTCATAAACTCACAGTAGGGGATGAGCCAGTCCTCGTTGGCCCGGATAAAGTCATCGAAATCGGCCGGCTTGTCGGCTGCAAAGCGCTCGGCGGCTCGGTCGAGAATCTGACGGCGGCCGCCAAAGATAGCACCGTAGTCGACGTTACTGGGGTCAGAACCCAGGTACACGCCATCGATATCGCGCTGTTCAAGATACCCTGCCTCGATAAGCTCGGCAAAGTCGATAAAGTTGGGGTTGCCTGCGCGGGCCGAGAACGACTGATAGGGCGAATCGCCATAGCTGGTCGTCGTAAGGGGCAGAATCTGCCAGTAATGTTGTTTGCACGAGGCGAGAAAATCGACGAAGTCGTAGGCATTCCTGCCAAAGCCGCCGATTCCGTATGGTCCGGGCAGAGATGAGACGGGCATGAGGACGCCGCTTGCACGCTCCATGAATGCGCTCACCAACCTTCTTGTTGTGGGGTCGGCCTGCCGATGGGTGTGCAGTCCGCCTCCGATGTTCTGATCCGATACGCCTATTGTAAAACATGTTGTTTAAACATGTACAGGCAAGATAAAAAAGTTGGTCGATTTTCGGCGAATGGTTACATGCCATGAAAAAGCCCCGACCTCACAACGTGAGATCGGGGCAAGAGCGGTATGTAGGTTTTTGCTACTCGGCGTCGGCGAAGCCGTTGGGGTTGTGGCTCTGCCAGTTCCAGCTATCGCGGCACATGTCCGCGATGTCGTATTGGGCCTTCCAGCCCATCATGCGCTCGGCCTTGGAGGCGTCGCACCAGTTGGCAGCGATGTCGCCGGCGCGGCGCTCGCGGATCACGTAGGGCAGCTCCTTGCCACAAGCCTTGGAGAAGGCGGCGACGACCTCGAGTACCGAGGTGCCGGTGCCGGTGCCCAAGTTAAAGATCTCGACGCCGGTCTTGCCGTTCATCCAGTTAAGGGCGGCAACGTGACCAGAGGCCAGGTCGCACACGTGGATGTAGTCGCGCACGCCGGTGCCGTCGGGGGTGGGGTAGTCGTTGCCAAAGACCTGAACGGCCTCGAGCTTGCCCACGGCGACCTGGGCGACATAGGGCACCAGGTTGTTGGGGATGCCCTTGGGGTCCTCGCCGATCAGGCCCGACGGATGAGCGCCGATGGGGTTGAAGTAACGGAGCAGCACGACGTCCCACTCGGGGTCGGCGGTGTGGACGTCCATAAGGATCTGCTCGATCATCCACTTGGTCCAACCATAGGGGTTGGTCGCGGGCTTCTTAGGATCCTCCTCGGTGACGGGCGGGTTGTCCGGGTCGCCGTAGACGGTCGAGGAGCTCGAGAAGATGATGGACTTGCAGCCATGGTTGCGCATGACGTCGATGAGCACCAGGGTGTTCTCGATGTTGTTGTGGTAGTACTCGACGGGCTTGCTCACCGACTCGCCGACGGCCTTAAAGCCGGCAAAGTGGATGACGCGGTCGATCTGATGGGTATCGAAGATCTTGTTCATCGCATCGCGGTCGAGCACGTTGGCCTCGTAGAAGGTGAGGTTCTTGGCGGCCTCGTCGCCCACGATGGTCTTGACGCGGTCGACGGCGACGGCGCTGGAGTTGGAGAGATCATCGACGATGACGACCTGGTAGCCACCCTCGAGCAGCTGAACGACGGTGTGCGAACCGATAAAGCCGGCGCCACCGGTAACGAGGACGCAGGTGTCTTTGGGGTCGAGTGCTTTGGACATGTAGTCTCCTATCGAATCAGGAACACTTCTTCAGGGGAGTATAGCGCAGGCAGGACGCCCAAATCGTGCGCTGTAGGAAAAGCAGAGGATTGTGCTAACGTACTCATCAGAAGAGCTTGCGTACGCATAACCTGATCTTTGGCATTTGCTTACGAGCCGCTGACCTTGTAGTTTCCTGCCGTTCGTGGAAATCGTTGGGACGCGCCATATGTACGCTAATATGTATGAGTTGAGCGACATATAAATAAACATGTAACGGAGTACATATGTCACCAAACAGCGATTCCATCCTTTCCCAGGAGCTCTCGCGCCGCACTGCCCTCAAGGCCCTGTTCGGCGCCGCTTCTGCGGCAGTTCTTTTTGGCCTGCCCGCTCGCGCCCATGCGGCGGAGGCTTCCAAAGAAACCACCGATAAACTGAATGCCGCCCAGGCCCAGCTCGACGAGGTTCAGGCCCAGCTCGACAGCATCGCAAATGAGTATGCGGCGCTGGCCAACAAGAATGCCCAGACCCTCAACGACATCGAGAATGTCCAGGGCAAGATTGACGACACGCAGGCCCAGATCGATGAAAAGAAGGCCGAGCTCAAGAAGAAGCGCAACGACCTTTCCGATCGCGTGGCCGCCAGCTACAAGTCCGGCGGCACGAACATCCTGTCTTTGCTGCTGGCCTCTGGCTCGTTTGAGGAACTCGTCGCTAATGCGCACTATGTTGAGAAGATCAACAAGAGCGACCGCGACGCCATCGAGGACATTCAGACCATCCAGGAAGAGCTCGATGCGCAAAAGACCGAGCTTGAGTCGCAGAAAGCCGACTTAGAGAAGCTCAAGGACCAGCAGACGGCTCAGATGCAGGATATGCAGGCCAAGCAGCAAGAAGTCCAGACCGTGCTGAACGGTCTTTCCGACGACGTCAAGGAGCTCATGGCTCAGCGCGATTCCGAGATCCTCGCTGCCGCCCAGGCTGAGGAGGCTGCCAGGAAGGCCGCCGCTGCCGCGGCTGCCGCGAACAAGAACAATTCCTACTCGGGTGGTTCGAGCTCGGGTGGTGGATCGTATGCGCCCGGAACTCCGCAGCAGAATGCCGGCTCGGGCAAGCAGCAGGCCGTCGTCAACGCGTGCTACTCCACGCCTTCGCCGGGTCAGAACTGGTGCGCGGCGTGGGTTACCAATGTCTTCCGTAACGCCGGCGTGGGCTATTTTGGCGGCAACGCGTGTGACATGTTCAACGCCTGGTGCTATAGCTCCGACCGCTCGGCGCTACAGGTGGGCATGATTGTTGCCGATTCCTCGCACAGCGGCACGGGTGCTCCGGGCCTCATCTACGGTCATGTGGGTATCTATGTTGGCGGCGGTATCGTTATGAGCAACGAGGGTGCCATTACGTCTAAGTCGCTTGACTCGTTTATTAGCTTCTATGGCACTGGCTCTGGCGTGCGTTGGGGCTGGCTCGGCGGTATTGCGCTGTCGTAAAGCCGACGGGGCCGCGTGCCCGCCCGCAATATATTTGATTGATCGCGAGTTCCGCACGCAAAGAAGGCCACTTAATGTGGCCTTCGTCTTGCGCAG
>URYT01000018.1 GCA_900552185.1 uncultured Collinsella sp.
AGGCGCCGGCGGCTCGCGAGGGCCTGGTCGCGGACTGGGTTACCGTACCCGGTCGTTTGCCGTTGGGCGGGGGACGTATGCTGGTCACAGAACCGATGGCTGTTGAGCCGGGATGCGATATCGTGCGCCGCGCCCGTGAGCTTGCGGCTGCCGGGGAAGTGACAGCTTTGGTAGACGCGGCTGCCCTGGGTTTTGCCGACAGCGATAGTGAGCGGATCCTGTCGGGCTCGCGTGGCGAGATCCCTGCCGAGGCGCGATTGGCGCGCCTGTGGGTGGACGGTCCCGCGCCGGGAGACGTGATGTGCCCGTTAGGGATGAGTGGCCGAAGCAAGAAAGTATCCGATTTGCTAGGTGAGGCTCGCATTCCCGTTTCCGAGCGCGCCGGCGTGCCCATGGTGAGGACGGCGCCGGGGGGTGCCGTGGTGTGGGTCGCCGGAGTTCGCGCGGACGAGCGTTTTAAGTGCACGGCCGCAACGCGCGTGGCATATCTGCTCCGCGTGGTCGATGCGGAATAGCGTCCCACGCCTGCTATTCTGTGCGACGTTGACGGTATTCCCGCGCTGATGGCGCACGGGCTGGTAAATTTACCCCGTGCGCTGCTAGAATGTGTAGTTCGCGTCCATACGGCGGTGTGTGGGCGATAAGCACAAGAAAGGGTTGTCATGGCTTCTCAACATCCGGATATCGAGAAGGTTCTGTTTACGCAGGAGGATATCGACGGCATCGTTTCTCGCCTGGGCGAGGAGATCACTCGCGACTACGCGGGTAAGGATCTGGTGCTGATCGCGGTTCTGCGCGGTGCCGTTGTCTTTATGGGCGACCTGATGCGCAAGATTGAGCTACCGACCAACATCGATTTCATGGCTGTTTCGAGCTATGGCGACGGTGTGAAGTCTTCGGGCATCGTACGTATCATTAAGGATCTGGATATCGACATCCGTGGTCGCGACGTGCTGATCGTCGAGGACATTCTGGACTCGGGCCTGACCCTCAAGTACCTGATGAAGAACCTCGAGAGCCGCAAGCCCGCTTCGCTGGAGGTCGCTGCCTTCCTGTGGAAGGACGTTGAGGACCGCACCTCGGCCATCACGCCCAAGTATGTTGGAACCCATTGCCCCGATGCCTTTGTGGTGGGCTACGGCCTCGACTATGCCGAGCGCTATCGTAACCTTCCGTATCTGGGCATTTTGAAACCGGAGGTTTATTCGTAAGATGCCCGACGACCATAACGATAACAATTCCCAGACTCCCCGGGAGCCTAAGATCCCGGGGATGCCCGGAGGCAAGAAGCCCACGCGTACGGGCTGGCTGTATTTTCTTTTGGCTTGTGCGCTTCTGGGCTATGCCTTCTTTAATATGGGTTCCGGCTTTGCCAGCTCCAGCAATACCGTTAAGCTCGCGACGAGCGAGATGGTCAGCGCCATCAAGCAGGATTGCGTCGAAGATCTGACCTATACGGTTCAAGACGGAAGCGTGACGGGTCATTACTGGAAGACAAAAAAGGACAAGGGCGATACGAGCGAGCTCAAGAGCTTCTCTTCGACCTATGTCGGCTCCGATTCGCTTGCCGAGCTCATGGCGGAGCACCCCGATACCAAGTACATCGTCAACACCAACGATCCCGATTTTTGGGGCGACTTGGCGATGAGTGTGCTTCCGACGATCGCCCTTATCGCCATCATGTTCTACTTTATGCGCCAGATGATGGGCGCCAACAACAGGAACATGCAGTTTGGCAAGACCAACGCCAAGACCAACGAGGCCACACGCCCCAAGGTCAAGTTTGAAGACGTTGCCGGAGTGGACGAGGCAGTCGAGGAGCTCGAGGAGATCCGTGACTTTTTGAGCGATCCGGATCGCTATCCCAAGCTGGGCGCCAAGATCCCGCGTGGCGTGTTGCTGGTTGGCCCTCCGGGCACCGGTAAAACGCTGCTGGCCAAGGCCGTTGCCGGCGAGGCGGGCGTGCCGTTCTTTAGCATCTCGGGTTCCGACTTTGTCGAGATGTTCGTAGGTGTCGGCGCCAGCCGTGTGCGTGACCTCTTTAAGGAGGCCAAGTCCCAGGCCCCGTCGATCATCTTCATCGATGAGATCGATGCCGTGGGACGTCAGCGCGGAGCTGGCTTGGGCGGCGGTCACGACGAGCGCGAGCAGACGCTCAACCAGCTGCTGGTCGAGATGGACGGCTTTGAGGAAAGCGAGTCGGTCATCCTGATCGCCGCCACCAACCGCCCCGACATTCTGGATCCGGCGCTGCTGCGTCCCGGTCGTTTTGACCGTCAGGTTACGGTCGACCGTCCGGATGTGAAGGGCCGCGAGCAGATCTTGCGCGTGCATGCCGAGAACAAGCCGATGGACGAGGACGTTAAGTTTGAGAAGCTCGCCCAGATGACCGTTGGCTTCACTGGTGCCGATCTGGCAAATCTGCTCAACGAGTCTGCGCTGTTGGCTGCCCGCCGCCATCGTTCCGTGATCTCGATGGACGAGGTCGAGGAATCGATGGAGCGCGTGATTGCCGGACCGCAGCGCAAGGGTCGCGTGATGACCGAGGCCGAGCGCACCACGATTGCCTACCACGAGAGCGGTCACGCCCTGGTGGGTCACATCCTGGAGCACTCCGATCCGGTCCACAAGATCTCGATCGTCAGCCGCGGCCAGGCGCTGGGCTACACGTTGCAGCTTCCGCAGGAGGACCACTTCCTCAAGACCAAGAACGAGATGCTCGACGAGCTCGCCGTGTTCTTGGGCGGTCGCGTTGCCGAGGAGCTCATGTGCGATGACATCACGTCGGGCGCGAGCAACGATCTGGAGCGCGCAACCAAGATGGCGCGCGAGATGGTCACGCGCCTGGGCATGAGCGAGGAGCTGGGCACGCAAGTGTTTGGCGAGGCGCAACATCAGGTGTTCCTTGGTCGCGATTACGCCGATCACCAGGATTACTCCGAGGAGACGGCGCGCCGCATCGATATCGAGGTCCAGCGCATTATGCGTGAGGCCCATCGTCGTGCGGTCGAGATTCTGGACGCCCGTCGCGATCAGCTCGATCTGATGGCGAAGGTGCTGCTTGAGCGCGAGACCGTCGAGGGCGACGCCGTGAACGCCCTGCTCGACAACGAGTGGAATGCCTACCTTGAGCGCGAGGGCGATATCCTGGCGGCCAAGGAGGAGCGCAATGCCAAGGCGGCCGGCATGCCGACCAAGAAGCGCGTGCCTCGAATGAGCGAGGAGGAGCTGGCGGCTGATGCCGCGGCCTTTGCGCAGGCGGCCATGCAGGAGGATGCCGAAGCCGCATCCGATGATGCTGACGATGACCATGCCGTCGTCGATGCCGACACCGACGCCGACAAATAGTCTTTGTGGCGAAAGCCTCCGCGGGGAAACCTGCGGAGGCTTTTTCTTTTGAGCGATATGGGGCCGTCTGTTGATTGGGGACAGACTTAAATGAGCGTTTTCACGCATTTAAGTCTGTCCCCAATCAACATTGCTGCGGCACTTTGCTCGGCTAAAGCGTACAATAGCGCCTATGCGAAAGGGGAACAGATGATCAACGAAACTATGTATGCTCGCGGTGCGGAAAGCTCCATCATCCGTGAGATTTTTAGCTATGGCCTTGAGCGCAAGGCGCAGATCGGTGCGGAAAACGTATTCGATTTTTCGCTGGGCAATCCGAGCGTTCCGGCGCCCGCTGCTGTGGCTGAGTCGATTAAGAAGGCCCTGGAGCTGCCGAGCGACCAGCTGCACGGCTACACGCCCGCACCGGGCCTGCCGCAATGTCGTGCCGCTGTGGCCGAATCGCTCAACCGCCGCTTTGGCACGAGCTATGAGGGTAAGGACGTATTTATGACGGTGGGTGCCGCGGCTTCGCTCACCTGCACGCTCAACGCCGTTACGAACCCGGGCGACGAGGTTATTGTTATCGCCCCGTACTTTCCGGAGTATCGCGTTTGGATTGAGAAGGCCGGCTGTACGTGTGTTGAGGCGCTCGCCGATGAAGATACGTTCCAGCTGAGCGTGGACAACGTGCTCAAGGCGATCAGCGATAAGACGGCGGCCGTCATCATTGACTCTCCCAACAATCCGACCGGTGCCGTATATACATGCGACACGCTGACGCGACTGGCCAATGTTCTGCGCGAGGTCAACGCTCAGCGCGATCCCGAGAATCCGATTATGCTCATCTCGGATGAGCCGTACCGCGAGATTGTGTACGGTGCCGAGGTGCCTTGGGTGCCCTCGATCTACGAGCACACCATCGTGTGCTACTCGTATTCCAAGTCGCTGTCGCTGCCGGGCGAGCGCGTGGGGTGGATCTTGGTTCCCAACACCAATCCGCAGGCTGCCCGTCTGATGCCCGCCGTTGCCGGTGCTGCCCGTACGCTGGGCTTCGTGTGCGCGCCGGCGCTCTTTCAGCGCGTAATTATCGACTGCATCGATGAGCCGAGTGATGTTGAGGCCTATGCACGCAACCGCACCGCGCTTACCGACGCACTAGCGGAGTATGGCTACACCTATGTTGAGCCGGATGGCGCGTTCTACCTATGGGTGAAAGCGTTGGAGCCCGATGCGAACGCCTTCTGCGATCGCGCGAAGAAGTACGAACTGCTCGCAGTGCCCTCGGACAGCTTTGGTATGCCGGGCTGGTTCCGCTTGGGCTACTGCGTGAGCTACGAGACTATCGTCAACTCACTGCCCGCCTGGAAGCAGCTGGCCGACGAGTATCGTCAAAAGTAAAGCGCTCTGCCTACAATGTTTTACGTGAAACGGGGTTTGGTTTTAAGCTGGACCCCGTTGTCATGGACGTTGTGTCGTTGGGATGGAGCGGTTTTACGACCATCGAATGCTATGCGTACAATGAATATACGCGACGGCCATATCGGATAAGGAGACCCGATGCCCTACCTGCTTTCTTGTGATATCCATACTCATACGATGTTCTCTGCGCATGCGTATTCAACCATCGAGGAGAACGTATATTGGGCGGCAGAGCGCGGCCTTCAGGTGCTCGGTTCCGCCGATCATTTAAGCTCTATGGTTACGGCTTGCCCCAATGACCTGCGCAGTTACCAATTCTTTATCAACCAGGATATCTGGCCGCGCATTTGGAGCGGCGTGCTGGTGCTGCGTGGTGCCGAGGCCGATATCGTTTCGCTGGACGGAAGCCTGTTTGGCGAGGACACTCCAGTCACGCTCGATATTGCCGGCGATTCGTACAGCCGTCAGCATTCGCTGTTCGATTTGGTTACGCGAAATTTGGATTATTTGGTTGCGAGCGTGCATAATCCGCAGATTGCTGAAGGCGCGACGCTGGCCCAGACGACCGAGATGTATATCAATGCCCTGGAGCACCCCAAGGTGTTCATGCTGGGTCACACGGGGCGTTCGGGCGTGCCGTTCGATATCGACGAGGTGCTGTTGGCAGCTAAGGCCAAGCACAAGATTATCGAGATCAACAACCATAGTCTTGAACACGGTGTCGACACTGAGCATTGGGCCGTATGCCGCAAGATCGCCGAGCGCTGCGCCGAGCTGGGCGTGGGCATTGGCGTGTCAACCGATGCCCACATTGACATGGCCATTGGCAAGCTCGATCACGCGCGCAAGATGCTCGACGAGATTCACTTCCCGCTGGATTTGATCGTGACGCGCGACCGCGAGACGCTGCTGCGCGAGATGGCGGCAGCCGGCGTGTGCGATCTGCGCAATGGGATGTAGCGGAGTTTATAAACCAAGCGAAGGGGGCGGCCCAGACGGGTCGCCCCCTTTCTTGTCCCAAAAATCTACTGAGGTTGGTTAGCGGCGTTCGAGGACCGCTACGGTTTCGGTGTGGTCGGTGTGAGGAAACATGTCGACGGGCGTGATCTTGAGCAGGCGATAGCCTCCGTCGAGAAGCTGATGCAGGTCGCGCTCTTGAGTCACGGGGTTGCAGCTGATATAGGTGATGCGGCGCGGCTTAAGCGCGCAGGCAGCTTCGAGGAACTCGGGGGTAGAGCCGGCGCGCGGCGGATCGATGGAAAGGACATCGACCCGCTCGTTGTTGTCGGCGGCATCTAGGATGTAGTTGGTGGCATCGTCAGCCATAAACCAAGCGCTGCGGGTGAGGCCGTTGAGCTCGGCATTACGACGTGCGTCGGCAATGCCGGCGTGGTTGCGCTCCACGCCAAGCAGCATAATGCCGACGCCCTTGTCCTGGGCGGCTTTGGCTGCGCACAGGCCGATAGTTCCGCTACCGCAATAGGCATCCATGAGTACGTCGCCCTGCTGCAGGTCCATGCCGTCAATCGCGAGCTGATAGAGCAGCTCGGTCTGCTGCGGGTTGGTCTGGTAGAACGCGGTGGGGGAGATATCGAACTCGCAGCCGAGCAGCTGGTCGCGCATGCACTCGGCGCCATATACAATGCGGGTTTCCTCGCCGAGGATGGCGTTGCCGGGACGTCCGTTGATGTTTTGGGCGACGGTGACGATGTGCGGATTGAGCGCGGCGACAGCCTCAAAGAACTCCTGCGCATGCGGCAAGTCGCGCTGAGCGGTCACGAGCGTGACCATGACCTGGTCGGTACGCCAACCGCAGCGGACGACGGCATAGCGAAGCAAACCAAGATGCTTGTCCTCATTAAAGGCGGGAATATGCAGCCGCTCAGCTTCGCGTGCGATGCCGTTGAGAATCTGACGGGCGCCCGGTGCCTCGACGGGGCATTCGGGTACGGCAACGATCTTGTGTGTGCCGCGCTCAAAGAAACCGCAACGGACGGCGCCCTCCTTACCGGGAGCAAAGGGAGTGGCAGCCTTATGACGAAAGCCACGCGGCGCAGGATATTTGCCCGGGTCGCCCAGGGTGACTCCCATACCGCGAATGGGGTCGACGCTAATACCCTCGCGCTCGCAAAGAGCAGCAAAAAGCTCCTCCATGGCGGCCTGCTTGGCGGCGAGCTGCTTCTTATAAGGACGATTGAGCGCCGTACACCCACCGCAAGCTTTCATGATGGAACAGGGGGACTTGGGGTCCACAGCCTTACGCGCAGACGGAACCGGATTCTTATACGGGCGCTTGGAGCGAGTCTGAGATGCCTTATCGTCGTTCCGACGAGAGCCGGGACGCTTGGCCTTAGCCTTGCCCTTGGCCGACTTACCCTTCGCGTCCTGAGACGACTTGGATTTCTTAGAAGATTTTTTCTCCTCTGACCCCTCAGCCGCCTCGATCAAAGCACGACGAGCCTTACGCTCCGCACGAGATTCTGCCATGAATTAACCCCACTAATTTACAAATTGAAATCTGAAAGCATTGTACCGTGCCAAGCTAGCGGACGATATACAAGCGCCTATTTCATGTCAGTGATAAGTCCAACGATGTTTGCCCGGCGTGGGCGGGGAGCGGCGCGTAATTAAGTTTATCGCGAGTTCCGCACGCAAAGGAAAGCACTTAATGTGCTTTCCGTCTTGCGCAGGACTGTAGAGCAGGAAACTTAATTACGCGCCGCTCCCCGCCCACGCCGGGCAAACCCTCCCTTGTACTCCATCTCACTAAAGTGTATGATTCTGGACGTTACACGACTCACTTTACTTAACTAAAGTGCCATCAAGGGGGAATACCATGAACACCGATATGTCTCGTCGTCAGTTTGTTGGCCTAGCCGGCTCGCTTGCCACGGTGCTTGGCCTTGGTCTTGTCGGTTGCGGCGGTGGTGCCGGCAAGGGCTCCGCTGATGGCTCTGCCGCGGCCAAGGATGTGAAGGGCGCTGCGGAGTCCAAGAAGCTCGTGGTGGGCTTTGATAAGTCCTATCCTCCGTACGGCTTTGTGGGCGACGATGGCGAGTACACCGGCTTTGATCTCGATCTTGCCAAGGCTGTTGCCGATAAGCAGGGCTGGGAGGTCAAATACGAGGCCATCGATTGGGATGCCAAGGACACGCTGCTCAACTCCGGCGCCATCAACTGCATCTGGAACGGCTTTACCATGGAGGGTCGCGAGGACGACTACACGTTCTCCGAGCCGTACATGCTCAACGAGCAGGTGCTGGTGGTCAAGAAGGATGCGGGTATCAAGAGCTGGGACGATCTTGCCGGCAAGACCGTGATTACCCAGACCGATTCCGCTGCGCAGGATGTGCTCGAGGGTGACCAGAAGGATCTGGCGGCGACGTTTGCCACGCTCGACACGATCGGCGAGTACAACACGGCCTTTATGCAGCTCGAGAGCGGCGCGGTCGATGCCGTGGCTTGCGACCTTTCGATTGCCCAGTATCAGCTTGCCGCCAAGCCCGATGCTTATACGCAGCTTGATGAGCCGCTGTCCAGCGAGCACTACGCCGTCGGCTTTAAGAAGGGCGACACCAAGTCGGCCGACGCCGTGACCGAGTCGCTCAAGGCGCTCTACGAAGACGGCACGGTTAAGGACCTGTGCGACAAGTATTCAAGCTATGGTCTATCTTTCGATAATTGGGTGCTCAAGTAATGTCTATTCAGGTCATGATGCAAATGCTTGGCCAGGGATTCTTGGTCAGTTTGCAGTTGTTTGTGCTGACGCTGCTGGGGTCGATTCCGCTGGGAATCCCCGTGGCGTTTATGCGCATGAGCAAAATTGCGCCGTTCCGCTGGATTGCGCGCATCTACATTTCGGTCATGCGCGGTACGCCGCTCATGCTGCAGATGTTTGCCATCTACTTTGCCCCGTACTACGTGTTCGGCATTTCGCTCACGCCCGATTCCAAGTGGACGGCGTGCGTCGTAGCGTTCATCATCAACTACGCCGGTTACTTTGCCGAGATCTATCGCTCGGGCCTGCAGTCCATTCCGCGCGGTCAATACGAGGCAGCCGAGGTGCTGGGCTATTCGCGCATGCAGACGTTTCTGTATATCGTGATGCCGCAGGTCGCCAAGCGTATTCTGCCGGCGATGGGCAACGAGATCATCACGCTGGTCAAGGACACGTCGCTGGCGTTTGCCATTGGCGTGGGTGAGATGTTCTCGACGGCCAAGGCGCTGGTCGCCTCGCAGGTGAGCATGGTGCCGTTTGCGATCGCGGCGCTGATCTACTGGATCTTTAACTTTGTGGTCGAGATGCTGCTGGGCGCCGCCGAAAAGAAGCTGGACTATTATCATGACTAACTCAGTGATGAAAATCGAAAGCGCACGCAAGGCGTTTGGCGGCAATGAGGTGCTCAAGGATATCTCGCTCGAGGTCAAGCGTGGCGAGGTCGTGGCGATTATCGGGCCTTCGGGTGGCGGCAAGTCCACGCTGCTGCGGTGTGCCACGCTGCTCGAGACACTCGACGGAGGCTCGCTCTCGTTTGGTGGCCTTGCCGTTGCGACGGATGCGGGCTCGGGCGCGGTCTATGCGAAGGGCGATGTGCCCAAGCGGGCACGCTCGCGATTCGGCCTGGTGTTCCAAAATTACAACCTGTTCCCGCACTATACCGTGATGAAAAACATCATCGACGCGCCGATCCGCGTGCTTAAGCGCCCGCGCGAGCAGGCGGAAGCTCGTGCGCGCGAGTTGATCGCGCAGATGGGGCTTACGGGCAACGAGAACAAGGTGCCATGTGAGCTTTCGGGCGGCCAGCAACAGCGTGTGAGTATCGCCCGCGCCTTGGCGCTCGATCCGGAGATCCTGTTCTTTGACGAGCCGACCTCGGCACTCGATCCCGAGCTGACGGCCGAGGTACTGCGTGTCATTAAAGACCTTGCGGCGCAGAATATGACGATGGTGATCGTGACCCATGCGATGCAGTTTGCGCGCGATGTTGCCGACCGCGTGGTCTTTATGGACGGCGGTCGTATTGTCGAGGAGGGTCCTGCCGAGCAGGTCATCGACCATCCACGCGAGCAGCGCACCCGTGAGTTCTTGAGCCGTATCGAGGGATAGGCTCAGGTATTTACTCAACTATTAATTGAGGCGAAGCCGCCGCAGGTCTTACGGTCTGTGGCGGCTTTTTGTTTGCATCGACGGGGTTCAATAATTGCCTCACAAGCTTGTCTCTTCCTCTCGCCGCCTGTATTCATACGTGTGCCGAAAGGTGTGCATGGACGGTCGCCCGTGAGGGTAGGGTGGTGGCATAGGACATTTGGAGGGTGAGTCGGCTCGGCTGCCGACCATGCTGCTCCCGGGATGGCACCGACCGCGAACTCTCCCCGTTGGCGTCGCGCAATGCGCGCGGCCCTGCAAGGAGGTCATCATGGGTGCTCCCAAGACCGGTAACGTAAGGAACGTGGTGCTCGTAGGCCAAGGCGGGGTGGGCAAGACTTCACTCGCCGAAGCCATGCTCCACCTTTCCGGCAAGACCGCCCGCCTGGGCGGCCACGACGGCACCAAGCCTACGCTCGACTATGACCCTGAAGAGGTCAAGCGTTCATTCTCCATCTCGACGACCATTGCGCCAATCGACTGGAAGGGCGCGCGCATCAATGTGCTCGATGCCCCGTGCTACCCCGATTTTATCGGCGACGCCTTTGCCGCGATGAGCGTCTGCGAGACGGCTCTGTTTGTGGTCGACGCCGAGGCCGGCCCGCAGCCTACGACGGTTAAGCTCTGGTATGCCGCCGAGGACCTGCGCCTGGCGCGTGCGGTGTTCGTAAACCGCCTGTCGCGCTCCGAGGCCAGCTTTGCGACCACGATGGACCTGCTGCAGGAGCGCTTTGGCACGCGCCTGGGCGCCGTGACCCTTCCCTGGGGCGAGGGCGAGGACTTTGACGGCATCATCGACCTGGTGCGCATGAAGGCGCGCCATTGCAACGGCACCGAAGCCGTTGAGTCGGAGATTCCCGAGGAGTATCGTGCCCAGGCCGAGGAGGCCCATGACCATCTGTGCGAGTTGGTGGCCGAGGCCGACGATGAGCTGATGATGAAGTACCTGGAAGGCGAGGAGACACTGACGCAAGAGGAGCTTGAGGGCTTGCTGTCGAAGGCGATTGCCGAGCGCATCTTTGTGCCGGTCTTTGCGGGCGATTGCATTAAGGAGCAGGGCGTCAACTCGCTGATGGACGACATCGCGACGTACTTCCCGGCGCCGACCGACTACGGCGAGATGCCGCTTATCGACGGCGATTCGCTCAAGATTTCGAGCGACGATGACCGTCCGGTGGCGTTTGTGTTTAAGACCCTGGCCGATCCGCAGCAGGGTCGCATCAGCTTTATCAAGGTGCTGACGGGTACGCTTGAGCCGGGTCTTGAGCTGATCAACGCGCGCACGCGCAAGGGCGACCGTCTGGCTCACCTGTATGTGATGTGCGGCCGCGACATGACCGAGGTCGGTCACGCCTATGCCGGCGACATTATCGTGGCACCCAAGCTGGCGGCCGAGACGGGCGATACGCTCTCGATTACCGGCAAGGTCGAGGCTGCGGCGTTTAAGTTCCCCAACTCGCAGTACCGCATCGCCATCGAGACCGAGAATCGCGGCGACGAAGAGAAGCTCTACACGTTTATCGAGAAGGCCTGCAAGGCCGATCCGACCATGAGCATCGATCGTGACGAGGAGACGGGCCAGACCATTATCTCCGCCGTTGGTGAGGCGCAGGTTTCGGTGCTGCTCAACCGTTTGGAGGATCGCACCAAGGTCGTGGCCAAGAGCGTGCCGATCCGCATTCCGTATCGCGAGACCATTCGCCGTACGGCAAGCGCGCAGGGCCGCCACAAGAAACAGACTGGCGGTGCCGGTCAGTATGGCGACTGCTGGCTGCGCGTTGAGCCGCTCATTGGGCCCGACGGCACGAGCGATGGCTATGAGTTTGTAGACGAGGTCGTGGGTGGCCGCATCCCGCGCTCGCTCATCCCCGCCGTGGACAAGGGTGTCCAGGAGACCATGAAGGACGGCATCATTGCCGGCTACCCGCTCACGGGCATTCGCGTGGCTGTGTACGACGGCTCGTATCACAGCGTCGACTCCAACGAGATGGCGTTCCGCGCGGCGGCTCGCATCGGCCTGCGCAAGGCGTGCGCCGATGCCGACCCGGTGGTGCTGGAGCCCATCGAGGAAATCACGGTGACTATTCCCGAAAGCTACGCCGGCGCTGTGATGGGCGACATCTCGGCATCGCGCGGTCGCGTGACGGGTATGGAGACCGATGAGCGCGGCGACACCGTGGTCATTGCCCAGGCGCCGCTGGCAGAGCTGACGGATTATTCGACGCGCCTGCGCTCTATCACGCGCGGCACGGGTGACTTTACCATGAAGCCCGCTGGCTACGAGCAGGTTCCCTACGATGTTCAGGCCAAGCTGGTCGAGCGCTATGAGGAGGGCCGCGCCAAGTAGCGTGTGGTTTTGCCTGCAATGTGGACGCTGACGAAAAGGCCGCCCTGGGTAATCCAGGGCGGCCTTTTTTGATCCCATGGGGACGGAGGAAAACGAATCATTTTTGGGTTACGGGCGGTGCGGTCGGCACTAGTCTCCGGATGCCTGGTTGCGGCCGGTGGCGTAGTCGATCTGCACGTGCGGCTGCAGGTTGTAGCAGTACACGTGGAAGCAGAGGGTCTTGCCGTGGTCCTCGACCGATTGCGCCTCAAGGCGCACGCCGCGGCAGACAAGTTCCTCTTCGTTATACATGGGTGTGACGCGATAGAGCACGTGGTTGCCCGTCTCGCGGATGTAGCCGAGAATCTGCTCCTCAAACGGCAGCATGCCTGTCTCGTTGAGATAACGCGTGCCGGTGAGGAGATTCTTGCGGTTGGCGTTTTCGCCGCAGAGCGACCAGGCGATGAGATGGCAGCGGTTGTAGAGGCTCTGGCCCGGAATAAAGTCGTAGCGCTGCTGGCGCCATCCAGCGGGATGGATACGCGAGATATCGCCGCGCTCGCCTTGACCGAGTGATTCGGGGCCCACGCAGGCGAGCGCTTTGCGGGTGCGGCCCAGGCTGTCAAGCTTGGAGAACTTCTTAAAGCAACCCTCTTCTGTAGCGCGCTCGTATTCATCGAGCGTGAATGATGGTGTGCCGAGCGGGTGCGTGCTGTCGGCGCGCAGGGCAACGTAGGGGTTGCCGGCGTAGTCGGGAATGCTGCTGAGATAAACACCGCGGGCGCGGTTGAGGTCGGGGTTTTCGACCTCGTCGATGGGGGTGGCGGCGCTGTCCGCGGAAGCGCCGTCGCCGGTGTCGGTTGTGGCGGAATCGGAGCCATCGCCAGAGTCCTGGCTGTTTTGAGGGTCCGGGGAGCTCGCCGTTCCTGATTCGAGCCGATCGACCAGGTCCGCCTCGTCGTCGGTGCGGCTGGGACTTTCGTTTTGTTTTTCGGCCAGAGCTGCCGCCTGTTCATCACTTTGCGGCGACAACAACTTGGGCGCTCCGTCGAGCGACCCTGTGAACAGCGCAAACCCCAGCACCACGGCGGCGCCGATGGAAAGTACTTGCTTGTAGGCGGACTTGCGCGACATTGCGGCTCCTGGATGGACGGTTGGGAATCTACCAGTCTAGCAGGAGCCGGCAGGGGCCGTTCTGTCGAACAAATACTCAAGATTTGGGATAGACGCTACTGATTCATTTGCCTCATATGGAGCTGCGGTGGTTGTGTATGTGGGGCTATTTTGCGTTTCCCCAGATAAAACCCGCCAAAATAAACCTGTCCCTTTTTGGCAGGTTAATCGGGGGACTATTTCACCGCAACTTAGGGCACGGTTAGGGAGTGTGCACCTTAAAGAGTGGTGCCCTTGATTAGAGAGGTCGCGCTCGTCTCTCTAAAGAGAAAGCCAGTTAAAGAGATAACATTGGGCTATCTAACAGTGAATTCGATACATCTCTCTAAATGTCTCTCTAAAATAAGGTGCTTATCTCTCTAAAGTTAGAGAGATATACTATACTTTAGAGAGATAAATCTATCGTTTTAGAGAGACGGAATGCCAATGCTGCTGGATGAACCTCTTGGCCTTATCGTTGAGCGCCTTCGCAGGCGGGGGACTGATGACGCATCGGTAGAAGTTAAAGCCTGCACGAATAAATTGAGCGCAGACGTATGGGAGACAGTGAGCGCTTTTGCGAACACTGCGGGTGGGCTCATTATTTTGGGCCTAAACGAAGCCGAAGGATTTGTTCCTTCGGCTAACTTTGCTATCGATAGGGTGCGCGATCAGTTTGTTTCGGGTATCGGAGACGGAGGCTCAGCGGCAGTGGTGACCCATGCGCCACGGTACGAGCTTGATCGAGGCGAGGTCGACGGGCTCCAGGTGCTTCTGGTGCGCATCTTTGAACTTGAGCTTAAAGCGAAGCCTTGCTATATCGGCGCGCGCGGCGTGCAGAACGGTAGCTACAAGCGCGTGGATGATAAAGATATCAAGATGTCACCCGCTGAGCTATATGAGCTGCAGAGTGCGTTGCTTCCGAGCGATGCAGACGGCACGGTGGTTTCGGAGGCAACAGTCGAGGATTTGGATCCAGATGTCGTGCGGTCTATTATCGCAAATCGCCGGCTGCAGACCCCCCGCGTTTTGCGCGGGGCCGATACGCTGGAAAAGCAGCTGGTCAGACTCAATATCACTACAAAGGATGGTGCGGTGAAGCTCGCAGGGCTTCTGTCGGCGGGAATTTACCCCCAGCAGTTCTATCCCAAACTCATGATTGATGTCGCCGTTCATTCCGATGTGGAAAAATCTGCACCCGGGCAACCCCGGTTTATTGACCGCCAGTTGTGCGATGGCCCGATTCCGGCTTGCATCGAAGATGCCCTTGTCGCGATTGGACGGAACTTGCGCAAAGCGGCGATAGTGCAAGGCGCTGGCAGAAGGGAGGATTGGGAAGTTCCCCAGGAGGTTTTGCGCGAGGCCTTGGCAAACGCCTGCATCCATCGAGAATATTCGCCCATGTTTGTGGGGCAGGCCGTGAGTGTCGATATCTATCCAGACAGAATAGAGATCAAAAACCCCGGTGGGCTTTGGGGCGGAAAGACGGTGGACAATCTTGCAGACGGGGAATCGCGCTGCCGAAACCCAAAGCTCATGAGCCTAATGGGGGCGACGCCGTTAGAGCATGCCGAGGGGCCCGTTGCAGAAAGCCAGGGATCTGGCATCCCGGCTATGATTCGCGAGATGGAGTCTCGTTCGCTTGGAAGGCCGAAATTTATCGTTAAGGCCGATTCGTTTACGGTGCTGCTTTCCCGGCACGGGGCGGAGCTTGCTGAAAACCGCACGTGGATTCAGAGCCATGTGGGCACCGAGCTGACGGATCGCGAGGAAACATTGCTCATGTTTATGCGGGAGCATGGGTGCGTATGCGATGTTCAAAAAATACGAGAGGCCCTGAAGTGGGATTCGGATGACATTCGCCTGATCTGCGGGAATCTTGTCGATAAACATGTCCTGTCAAAATGTGGCAAAGACACGTTTGAGATTATCGATATGAGCAGAGAATCGTCAGCTTCGACAGCGGATAGGATCCTGGAGGCTCTCAGAGCCGAAGTGGATATGACGGCGCGAGAAATAGCGGTTGCATCGGGGGTCAAAATTTCGTCCGTCCGCTACCATCTGCCAAAAATGGCGGATAAAGGACTCATCGAAGTAATGGGTTCATCGACGAGCCGCAACCGCCGCTATCGGAAGAAGTAGATGCAGCCGAGTCGCCCCTCTTGTGTCTCTCGAAGTGAGATGGGTGCTAGGGGGGGGCGACTGCCTCGCGATATTTCCCCAGATAAAACCTGCCAAAATAAACCTGTCCCTTATTGGCGGGTCAGTTAACGCAGTGCAGGTTGAGCATATGCGAGCGAGCGGTCTCCGGGTGCGGTAAGGTGACGTGAAACAAGCGGGCGCTGACCTTTTGGTCGCGCCCGTGAAGTTGAACGTCAGATTGCCGTGTCCGGAGCCCGCGCAGCGCCGAGCAGTTACGCCGTTTGTAAAACGGCGTAACCTAAAGGTTCATGTTGCCGTGAATGTAGGGGGTGACCTCGGGGGAGATATGGTCGCAGCCCAGCTCGCGCAGCGCGGACTCGATAACGGCGGGCAGCGGGGTCTTGCCCTCGGCATCGACGGCGGTGCCGCCGAGGGCGGCAATCTTGGCAACATCTGCGGGTGCGGCCTCGATATGCATGCAGCCGCCGATCAAGCGCGCGCGTACCTGTGCCAGATCAAGATCGTGCAGGTAATCCTCGCAGGCGCGGATTAAATCGACTTTCTCGCGCGTAAGCTCCTCGCCCGTGGGGACGCGGGTGGCAAGACATGCTCCCGCCGGTAGGTTCCAAACGGGATAGCCCCATGCGCGCAGCAGCTCGCGCTCTTCGTCCTTGGTAAAGCCGACCTCCATAAGGGGTGAGCGTACGCCGAGCTCTTCTGCCGCGCGCATGCCGGGGCGGTAGTCACCGCGATCGCTTGCATTGCTGCCATCGATGACGGTGGGAAAGCCGAGCGACTTGGCGTGGTTGACGATGGCGGTAAAGCCGGCGTGCTTGCAGTGGTAGCAGCGATTAGCATCGTTGCAGGCTACTTGGGGGAGCTGCAGCTGATCCACCGAAAGATTGAGCACGGGGAGCTTAAAATGCGGCCCCTCATTGGCCTGCCCATCAACGGACTGCTCAAACGAAGCCTGCTCGGGCGTGCCGATGAGCGGCGTGGTGAGATGGACGAGAAGAGTATTGGTAGGCATGACGCGGGCGCATACGGCGGCCAAAAAGCTGCTGTCAACGCCGCCGGAAAACCCGATAGCCACGCGCCCGTATGCCAAAAGCAGCTGCTCGAGTGCTGCGAGTTTGTCCTGAAGCTCCTCAGCGGGTGCGGCGGTGTCTGAAAGCATGAAAGTTCCTTACAGTTATTAAAGCTCGGATGAAACTATAATCCCACCGAGCTGCTTGTCATAAGACTTCCAGCTATGTAACGAAAGTGCAATATGCTATATACGTTATATACAAGCTTGTAAAGTGCGGTAGAGTGGCAGTAATGCAATCCGGCGAGGGGGACCGATATGATCAAGGCTGTTATTTTTGACATGGATGGAACGCTGGTCGATACTGAGCGTTTGGGGATTAGGGCCTGGAAGGCAGGCGCCGCTGAGCTGGGGCTCGCGATTGATGATGCGCTGATCCATCAGTTTATCGGCCGCACGCTGCCCGATGTCATGGGCATTCTCGAGGAGCATTACGGCAGCCACGAGACCGCCGAGGCGATCTATGTCCGCCACAAGGAGATTCGCGACGAGATGGTCAAGACCGAGCTGGAGCTTAAGGCCGGCGCCGCCGAGTGCCTAGACGAGCTGCTGTCTGCGGGCTATCACGTGGGTCTAGCGACGTCGTCGCGCCACGTTACCGCCGAGCGCAACCTTAAAGCATTCGGTCTTTTTGACAAGTTTGAAACGGTGACCTGCGGCGAGGACGTCGTGCACGGCAAGCCCGACCCCGAGATGTATCTGCTCGCCTGCGAGCGCGCGGGCTTTGCTCCCGAGGAATGTGCCGTGGTCGAGGATTCGCGCAACGGCTGCGTCTCGGGCATT
>URYT01000019.1 GCA_900552185.1 uncultured Collinsella sp.
AGCTAGCCCCGCCGGCACAACCATAACATCAAGAAATCTGCCGCGCGCCGCGAACCCCGAGCAACACGGCTCGCGATATCAAACTACTCGCCAAAGAACTCGTTGATCTTCTGCTCGTCGACGCCAAAGAACCACGTCAGGACAAAGCCGGCGGCATAGGCAAGCAGCATAGCGGCAACGTAGCCGAGCTGCTGGCCAGGAACGACGATCAGCAGGCCAAACAGACCGGAAACGCCCTGAGAAACCGTGCCGATGTGAAGCAGCGCCGCGAGCGCGCCGCCAAATCCGGCACCCAGGCAGGCCGTCACAAACGGACGAACGAGCGGCAGCGTAACAGCATACATCAGAGGCTCTCCCACACCCAGGATTCCAACGGGAATGGACTCTGCGACGTACTTCTTGAGCTTGGCGTTCTTGGTCTTAAAGTACAGCGCCAAACCGGCACCTACCTGGCCGCCGCCAGCCATCATAAGGATGGGAAGCAGGTAATTGATACCCTTGGTAGCGCCGTCGGGATCGTTGAGCATAGCGTGGATCGGCGTGAGCGCCTGATGCAGGCCGACGGAAACCAGCGGCAAGAAGCCTGCCGACAGGATATAGCCGCCCAGGACGCCCAGCTTCTCGAAGATAAAGGTCAAAACGCTAAAGATGGCAGTCGTCAGCCATGCGCCAACCGGCTGGATGACGAGCATCAGAGCAAAGGCGCCGATGATGAGCACCAGCAGCGGAGACAAGAACGTGTCGAGTGCGTTGGGCATAACCTTGCGAATCTGACGCTCCATCCAGGCAAAAAATGCGCCAGCGATGAGAGCCGCGATCATGCCGCCCGCTGCGGGGTTGTACTGCGCACTGGTGAGCGGCAGCAGAATGGCAGTGGCAGGATCAGCCGCGCCAGGCGCAAGCAGGGGCATGGCACTGTTGGCGATACACATCATGCCGGCGATGCCGCCCAGCGCAGCGGAGCCACCAAACTCACGTGCCGCGTTATAGCCCACCAAGATGGGCAGATAGGCAAACAGGGCCCAGCCCATGGAACGAATGCCCTGGTACCACCACTCGCCTGCAAGCGCGCCTGCCGTCGAGACGTTAATGACGTTGCAGATACCGTTGATGAGGCCAGCCGCAATGATGCCGGGAAGCAGGGCGACGAAGACATTGGAAATCTTCTTGAGGAAGGCCTGAACCGGCTTAGACTCGTACTTGGCCTTCTGCGCGGCCTTGTTTGTGGCCGCAGCGTCAACCACGCTCTCGTCGGCAACGCCTTTCGCAAGGCCAGTGAGCTTGGAGAACTCCTCGAGCACCTTATTCACCTTGCCCGGACCCAGCACGATCTGCATCGTGTCGTCCTCGACCAGGCCCATCACGCCGTCGAGTGCCTTAATGCCCTCCGTGTCGACGTTGCCCGCGTCTTTGACGGTCACGCGCAGGCGCGTCATGCACGCCGCGTTTGCCAGCACGTTGTCTTTACCGCCCAAAAGGTCCAGCAGCTTTTGAGCCAGCTCTTTGTTCGTCATAACTCCTCCTTGTATTGGGTATCTCGTCTGGATGTCATATCAGCTCACGCCGCGCACCTATTGGGCGTCGGCATTGCTCTTCTCATGGCCACTCACCGCAGCACGGACATGGCCTCGCGCCCGCTCAAGAGCTACCGTAGCCTGCTCGGCATCGCAGTCCAACAGTACCGAGACAATAGCGGTTTTTACATGGCCGCCGGCATCTGCAAGCGCCTGAACGGCGCGCTCGCGCGTGCAGCCGGTCGCCTCCATCACGATGTTCTGGCCGCGCACCACCAACTTCTCGTTCGTCTGCTGCACATCGACCATCAGGTTTTGGTATACCTTGCCGATCTTGACCATGGCACCGGTCGAAATCATGTTGAGAATGAGCTTTTGAACCGTTCCCGCCTTGAGCCTCGTTGAGCCGGTCAGCACCTCGGGACCGGGCACGGGCTCAATGGCAAGATCTGCGCTCTCCCCGATCTTCGACCCTTGGTTGCAGGCAATTGCAATGGTCTTGCACCCAGTTGCCTTGGCGTACGCAAGGCCGCCCACCACATAAGGAGTACGGCCGCTTGCCGCCAGGCCAACGACAAGATCCTTGTCCGAGAGTCCACGCTCTCGCAGGTCGTTCGCGCCAAGCTCATCGCTGTCTTCGGCACCTTCGACAGCCTTGATAAACGCCGTCTCGCCTCCGGCAATGAGCCCGACAATCAGATCGGGTGACACGCCAAACGTGGGCGGACACTCCGAAGCGTCGAGTACGCCCAGACGACCGCTGGTGCCTGCGCCCATGTAAAAGACGCGCCCGCCGCGCTCGAGTGCCTCAGCAGCCCAGTCGATTGCTGTGGCAACCTGGGGCAACACTTTCGTGACCGACTGGACGGCACGAAGATCCTCATCGTTCATCGTCGTGACGATTTGCAGCGATGCCATCGTATCGAGGTCCATTGACCTTTGATTACGCTGTTCGGTCGTGAATTTTGTTAAATCGAGCATTTCATTCACCTCATCTTTCCTGTTTCTCGATGTAGTTTTGCTTAATGACATGCGTCGCCCGTTCGTAGTCGCTGGCAACGTAAGCAGCGTAAAGGGCATCGACAACCATAAGCTGGGCCATACGCGAAGCCATGGCACCGCTGCGGACCAAGGGTTCACTCGCAGCAACGCCGAGCACGGCATCGGCCATGGTGGCAAGCTTGGATGATCCATCTACTTTGGTAACGGCCACGACGGGACAGTTGTGACGTTGAGCCTCGGCGGTGCAGTCCAGCACCTCTTGCGTCAAGCCCGAGTAGCTAAAGGCGATTGCCATATCGCCCTCATGCATGTTCTTGGCACATAAGAGCTGATCATGCCAGTCGTCGTACAGATGGCACTCTTTGTCGACACGCATGAGCTTTTGCGCCAGGTCGTGCGCGACCAAACGAGAGGCACCAATACCGAACAGATTGACCGCGCGTGCCCGCTTAAGACGGGCCGCGCATCGCTCCAAGACGGTGTAATCGAGCGTTCGCGCCGTCGCCTCGATCGTGCGCACGTTGCTTTTCATCACCTTCCCCACGATACGTTCGACGCTGTCATCCATGGAGATGTCCTCGAGGGCTACGTCTTTCTTGTCACCTAAGAGCGCCAGCTCGGCAATCAGTTCGCGCTGGAACTCCTTGTAGCCCGCAAAACCCAAACGCTTGCAAAAGCGCAAAATGCTCGAGGGCGAGGAGAACGTGACATCGGCAAGACCGCGGACGGACAGCCCGACCACCTCGTGCGGATGAGCGCTTACATATGCGATGACATTGCGTTCCGCCGGGCTCGCGCTGAGCTCACGCTCGCGAAGCCGCAAAAGCAATCCGTTTGCCATCTCAAACACCTCCGTTGAGAAGAATTAAAGACCAACGAACGATTCGTACCGGATACAAACAGCTTTTGCGGTACATTGTGCCGCATCGTGGCGCACAAAGGGCGAGCGTTCTACCGCTCGCCCCTCAAATCCGACCGCTCGGAAATACGCGCGACACAAAATAATTCAACGAGGCCGCATTATCAGAAACGGGTTTGTTACCGGCTAGCGCCTCGCATGGGCGCCGATCGGCCGAGTCGCATGGCGCACCAACGCCGCTGCCAGCAATACCAACAGCATGGCGGTGACATAGCCCGCAGCATCGAATCCTAAATCGATAACGTCGAAATGCCTGCCGGGAACAAAGATCTTATGTACCTGATCGCCAACGGAGCAGGCGGCGCAAAAGAGCAATACGGGCACGCAACGGGAGCATACGCTCCACGGACGCCTGGAAAAGCAAACCACGACCACGGAGGCGAACAATCCGACGAAGAAAAACTCTACGGTATGGGCAACGCGACGGACGTTTGTGCCCACCCGCATGCGAATGGAAGCAAGTCGGCCAGACCGGACATTCGAGGCAGCCGAATCGGCGCCTCCGGTCATTCCGTTCTCCGTCTGGGCTTCACCCGTGGCATCGGCAGCCTGAACGCCCGTAGCCTGACCCTCCACCACACGCGCGGTGGACTCGCTCAGCAACGACGTCTGCACCGCGTTTTGCTCCGTCAGCACCCAGATGCTCGCCAGCGTTGCAGCGAACAGAACGATCGCGGTCCATCCGATTATTTGTTTTACGCGAGCCAAGGGCCAACCTCCTTTTTTGAATATCAGCGAGTGTAGCCACAAATGGCATCGTCACCGTATCAAAATTTGAATCGCAACAGGAAGCGACAAAGCGACGCAAACCCCTACCCCGCCTCGCGCATCCAGCGATCGAACGTCCCCACGCACACGCCCAGGCACTTTGCTGCCTGGCTGCGGGTAATATCGCCTGCCTCATAGCTATCGCGCACCAGCTCAAACTGAGGAGGGCACGGCTTGCGAGGTCGACCGAAACGGACCCCTCGCGCCCGCGCCGCTGCAATTCCCTCCGCTTGGCGCCGATGGATATTCTCGCGCTCCACCTGCGCCACGTAGCTCAGCAGTTGCAGCACAATATCGGCAATCAGGACGTTGGTCACATCCGGCGCGCCGCTGGCCCTAGCGCGCGTGTCAAGCAATGGCATGTCCAACACCACAATGGCAACCCCGAGCTCCTTGGTAATGCGTCGCCATTCCTCAAGAATCTCGGAGTAATTACGGCCAAGTCGGTCGATAGAAAGCACCACCAGCACGTCCCCGTCTCCCAGGACGTGCAGCAGCTCGCGATAACGCGGTCGATCGAAGTCCTTGCCGCTCGCATGGTCGGCATAAATATTCGCCGAGCCCACGCCATAGGCGTCCAGCGCATCCAGCTGCCGATTCAGGTTCTGATCGCGCGAACTCACCCGCGCATAACCGTACACCGTCGCCATCTCATCCCCGCTTTCTTGTAAACCTGCCAAAAGGGACAGGTTTATTTTGGTAGGTTTTACCTCTCAAATAGCAGGTAAGCGGGCGGCCGAGCAGACGGCAAGGTAGCCATGATTCAAATGCGAAGGGCGGTCCCGAAAGGCCGCCCTCCGCTCCCCCACCATGAGTCGGGATTTGGCTAATGGATAAGCTTAAAGTCCAAGTGCCCACGCGTGGTATTGACGCGCGAGACCTCGACAATCACGCGCTGACCCAGTTCATAGCGAGTCCCCGTGTCGGCGCCCGTCAGCGTAAGCGCGTCCTCGTCGAACTCGAACCACTCGTTGCCCAGGCTCTTGATCGAAACCAAGCCTTCGACCTGCGTTAGGTCCAAGCGCACAAAGAGGCCCATGCTGCTAACCCACGAGACGGTTCCGGCATAGCGCTCGCCCAGACGGTCCTCATAGTACTGGGCAATCTTGATCTTTTGCGTCGCATGGCTGGCGGCATCTGCCGCGCGCTCGGCATCGCTGCATGCGCGGCAGATCTGCGGCAGAATGCGTGGCAGCGACTCGCGCCCCTTGCCGATCAGCCGCGGCGTACGGACCAAGGCGTCCTTGCCGCCAAGCCGCTCATAGGCCAACTGCAGTTTGAGCACGCGGTGCACCACCAGATCGGGGTAGCGGCGGATGGGACTCGTAAAGTGACAGTAGCACGGCGCGGCGAGCGCAAAGTGGCCCTCGTTGCGCGGCTTGTACAGCGCGCGCTGCATGCTGCGCAGAAGCAGCGTGTTGACGAGCGGTGCGTTGGCCGTACCGGCGGCAGCATCAACTGCAGCCTGCAGCTCATCGGGACTCCCCAGGGCAATTCCGGCAGCACGGCGATCGTCGATGATGCCTAGCTGCGCCAGCGCAACGGCAGCACCGTGCAGGCTATCGGGGCTCGGATCCTCATGCACGCGATAGCAGGCCTCGATATCACGGTCTGCCAGCCACTCTGCAACGCACTCGTTGGCGAGCAGCATGGCTTCCTCGATAAGCGACGTGGCACACGAACGCTCACGCGCCACAATCTGCACGGGTACTCCGTCCTCATCCAACAGAGCGCGAATCTCGGCCGTGTCAAAATCGACTGAGCCGCGGGCGCGACGGATACGACGGCGGAGTTCGGCGAGTTCGTTGGCGGCGACAAGGAAATCGCCGAGGTCGACGTTGTAGCCGCGGGCGGCCTCCTCGCACGCAAGACCGCGCTCAAGCGCTTCCTCGCGCGAGGTCTCGGCAGCCGCAACATCCTCGGCCGCACCCTCCAGCACCGAATACTCAACCGCGCCGGCACGCACCAGCAGCGCCTCGGCGCCGTCATAGTCCATACGCACACGCGAGCGAATCACGCTGGGGTACGGATCGTAATGCCGCACGCGACCCTGCGCATCGAGCTCGATATCGACGGTAAACGCAAGACGGTCCTCGTCAAGGCGAAGCGAGCACAGGTCACAGGACAGGCGTTCGGGCAGCATGGGAAGCACGCGATCGGCCAGATACACCGATGTCGTACGATGGCGAGCCTCAAGATCGATATGTCCGTCCCAAGCCACATAGTGTGAAACGTCGGCGATATGCACACCCAGCTTGTAGCCACCCTCGGGCGTGCGCTCCAACGAAACGGCATCGTCAAAGTCGCGCGCGTCGACTGGGTCGATCGTGATGACAAAGCGGTCGCGCAGATCGCGGCGGAGCGGGTCCTTAAGCGCCGCGGACACATCGAGCGAAAGCCCCTCGGCCTCGGCCAGCGCGGCCTCGGGATAGCTATCGGTATAGCCGTAACGCGCCATCACATATTGAACGCCCAAATCGGGCGCGTCATCTCCGCCAATGCGGCGTTCGATCGTCACAGTGCCCGATTCCAGGCGCGTCGGGTAGGTCAAAATGCGCGCGACAACAGCATCACCCGGGTGGACACCCAGACGATCCGCCGAGGTATCCTCGGGCAAAATGAAGAAGTCGGCCTTCAGGCGCGAATCGAGCGGCTCAATCACACCGAGCGGACCGGCGGTCTGGTACGTGCCCACCACGCTTATAGCTGCGCGCTCAACCACGCCCTCGATCACGGCGCGACGCTCGCCATGCGGGCTGTTCTTAATGCTCACGGCAACGGTATCGCCATCCATGATCTCGCGCTTACCGCGGCCCATGACCTTGTAGTCGCCATTCTCGGTTATGACATAGGCACTGTGCTCATGGAGCTGCACGCGCCCGGTCAGGCTCGGACGGCGTTCGCTGCGCACCGGCCCGCGCTTATTGCGAGCTCCACGCTTATGCTTGTTATTGCGCCCCATGGCGCCTCCTAACTATCGATTGCGAACTCCAAAGAGTCTACCCAAATGAATCGCTTTCCTGCCGTCCTCTAGGGATCAAAAAACGGGCCGCCCCATAAGAGACGACCCGTTGGAAGGGATGAGTTCCAGGCATGCCTACACGCGCAGGTAGCGGCGCATGGCGATGGCAGAACCAAAGAGACCGATAATCACGCCGACCAGAATCAGCGCAGCATAGGTCACCAGGTAGTACTGCATCGGCAGGGCAAACGACATCCAGCCGATGCTCTCCTGCAGACGCGGAATCATCAGATTGCGCAGCAGCTCAAGAACGCCGATGGAAAGCAGCGAGCCCAAAATGGCCTGCAGTACGCCCTCGGTGATAAACGGGCCGCGAATGAAGCCGTTGCTGGCGCCGACCAGACGCATAATCGCAATCTCACGACGACGCGCCGTGATGGACAGGCGAATCGTGTTGTTGATGAAGATGAATGCGATAAAGGTCAGAAGGCCAACGAGCACCACGGCGGCAATGCGGATGTAGTTGGTCACCTGGAACAGGCGGCTCACTTCCTCCTGGCCGTACAGCACGCTCGCGTTGACGTCGCCGTCATCCGCGATCTTCTGGAAATCGTCATCCTTCTTGAGCTTCTCTGCCGTGCTCTCGACCTTGGACGGATCGTCCATCTCAATAGCAAAGGAAGCCGGCAGCGGGTTCTGGCCATCGAGCGCGCTCATGGTGGCGTCGGCGTTGCCCGACATCTTGCTCGTATACTCGGCCAGCGCGTCGTCCTTGTCCTTATAGGTCACGGACTTGACGTTATTCCACGTCTTAAGTTCGGCCTCAAAAGCCTGAACATCGGCCTGATCAGCGTCATCGCTAATGAACGCGTTGATGACAACCTGATCCTCGACGGTGCCGATCACGGAGTTCAGCATCGCGGAGCCCATGATGAACAGGCCGATGATAAACAGCGAAAGGAAGATCGTGATGACGGCGCCGAGCGAGGTAGTCCAGTTACGGAAGAAGTGGCTGATTGCCTCTTTGAAGGAGTAGCCCACGTT
This sequence comes from uncultured Collinsella sp., assembly GCA_900552185.1. Lineage (GTDB taxonomy): Bacteria > Actinomycetota > Coriobacteriia > Coriobacteriales > Coriobacteriaceae > Collinsella. The sequence continues at coordinate 8,210 of URYT01000019.1, forward strand.
AGTTGGTGCCATAGTTACCGTAACCTCCCCTCTCCTGGTCGCGGATAACGTGGCCGCCCTCGAGGGCGATCACGCGACGGTGCATGCTATCGACCATCTCGCGGTCGTGCGTGGCGACGATCACGGTGGTGCCGGTGCGGTTAATACGCTCGAGCAGCTTCATGATGCCCAGCGAGATCGCCGGGTCGAGGTTACCCGTGGGCTCGTCGCAGATCAGCAGCGGCGGACGGTTGACCATAGCGCGGGCGACGGCAACGCGCTGCTGCTCGCCACCGGAAAGCTGGTCGGGCAGCGAGTCCATCTGATCGGCCAGGCCGACCAGACGCAGCACCTCGGGCACCTGGCTGCGAATGACGCCCTTGGGCTTGCCGATGCACTGCAGGGCAAACGCCACGTTTTCGTAGGCGGTCTTTTGCGGCAGGAGCTTAAAGTCCTGGAACACGGCGCCAATCTGGCGGCGCAGGAACGGAACCTTGCGGTTCTTGATCTTCATGAGGTCCTGACCGGCAACCAGGATGCGGCCGCTCGTCGGCTTGACGTCGCGGTTGAGCGTCGACAGCAGCGTGGTCTTACCCGAGCCGGAGTGACCGACCAGGAAGACGAACTCGCCCGGATAGATCTCGATGTTGATGTCGTCGAGTGCAGGCTTGTTGGGCTGTGCCGGATAGATCTTGGTGACATGCTCCATAAGGATGACGGGCTCGACACCGGCCTGCTTGGCCATCTTCTTGCGGCTGGCCTGCGGATCGATGGGCGCAAACACCGACGTAAAATCGGGGTTGTTGAGCGCGTTGTCGAGGCTTGCGACCTCGGCTGCCTGATCGCTCTCGACCACCGGGGCAGCAGGCTGCGTGGGGTCGGGAATAGCGGCAAAGAGACCGGACTGCGCAGGCTGAGGAGCCGGCGTCGCAGGGGACAAGGGGTCGGGAATGCCGGCCATGGTAGGCTGCGGCGTGGCGGCACCAGCCTGAGGCTGCTCCACGCGAGCGGTCACGACCTGAACGGGCTCAAAACCCGCCGTGCCGGAAAGCGCGACATCGCTGGTTGGATTGTAGGCAAAGGGATCGGATGCCGGCTGTGCCTGATCTGCCGGCTGAGCGGGGACCTGAGCAACAGGCTGGCCCTCTGAATCCGGAGTGGCGAAACGACTGCCCTGGACGCCTGCCTGCGTCTTGGGGGCATCATCGCCCGCACCGGAGGTACGGAAGTGGTTACCCACTGGTGCTCCTTATCGTCGTGCGTTTAAACTACATGAGCGCTTAATATTTTAGCAGCATTAGCTTTGCTGCACATAAGAAGCATGGCCGTGTTTGGGTCCCTCCGGCCGGACACAGGGTTACTTTCCAAATCGTCCTCGGACATGTCGGAGCCTCCGCTGCGCACTACGTGCGGCGGGGGCTCCTCCGTCCTGCGGAAAGATTTGGAAAGTAACCCTGTGTCCGGCCTGCGATAACTAAGGGGTCGCTGCGTTTTACTTGGGTGCAGCAGCACCGTGCTTGGGGGCTGAATTGCACTTTGCTGGTCTGGGCCCGTTTCCCGGAGAAAGCCTTTACTTGGTGCGGGCCTAATTTGTTTGTTGCCGACAAAAAACAGGGGCGTCCTCTTTGAGGACGCCCCTGTTATGGATTGCATACGGTTGCTGAAGCGATACTTTGCCTCGTCTTGCCCTAGGCCAAGAACTCCTTGGTGGTCGCCACGATGTTGGCGGCGTCCAGGCCATACTTGTGCAAGAGCTCGGCACCCGGGCCGGACTCGCCAAAGGTGTCGTTGACGCCGATCTTCTTGAGCGGCGTCGGGCACTGCTCGCACAAGACGTCGGCAACGGCGCTGCCCAAGCCACCGATCACAGAATGCTCCTCGACGGTCACGACGTGGCCGGTCTTGGTGGCGCTCTTGACGATCAGGTCGGCATCGATGGGCTTGATAGTGTGCATGTTGATGACCTCGGCGTCGATGCCCTCGGCAGCGAGCTGCTCGGCGGCCTCGAGAGCCTCGCCGACCATCAGGCCGCAGGCGATGATGGTCACATCGGCGCCCTCGCGCATGACAATGCCCTTACCCAACTCGAACTTGTAAGTCTCGGGGTCGTTGATAACCGGCGAGGCCAAACGGGCGAAGCGCATGTACACCGGACCGTCGCACTCGTAAGCGGCGCGCGTCACGGCGCGGGCCTCGATGTCGTCGGCGGGAACGATCACAGTCATGCCGGGGATGACGCGCATGAGGGCGATATCCTCGCAGCACTGGTGCGTGGCACCATCCTCACCCACCGAAATACCGGCGTGCGTGGCACCGATCTTAACGTTGAGGTGCGGGTAGCCGATGGAGTTGCGGACCTGCTCAAAGGCGCGGCCGGCGGCAAACATGGCAAAGCTGCTCGCGAAGGCGACGCGACCGGTGGTCGCGATACCGGCGGCGACACCCATCAGGTTGCTTTCGGCGATGCCCACATCGAAGAAGCGGTCGGGGCAAGCGGCCTTAAACTTACCGGTCTGCGTGGCGGCGGCCAGGTCGGCGTCGAGGACCACAAAGTCATCGTGCTCGCTGGCGAGCTCGACGAGGGCCTCGCCGTAGCTTACGCGCGTGGCGATTTTCTTGACGTCTGCCATCCTAGAGCTCCTCTCCGGCGGCCGTGAGCTCTGCCATGGCCTGCTCAAACTGTTCATCGTTGGGGGCCTTACCGTGCCAACCCACCTGGTTCTCCATAAAGGAAACGCCCTTGCCCTTCATGGTCTCGGCGATAATGGCAGTCGGCTGGCCCTTGGTAGCGCGAGCCTCGGCAAAGGCGGCGCGGATCTGGTCGAAATCGTTGCCGTCGGCAAGCTCCACCACGTGGAACTTAAAGGCACGGAACTTGTCGGCGAGCGGCATGGGGTCGTTGACCTCCTCGACGGGGCCGTCGATCTGCAGGCCGTTATGGTCGACGATCACGCAGAGGTTGTCGAGCTGCTGGTTGCCGGCAAACATGGCGGCCTCCCAAACCTGGCCCTCCTCGCTCTCGCCGTCGCCCAGCAGGGCGTAGGTGCGATAGTCGTCGCCCCAGTGCTTGGCGGCAACGGCCATGCCCACGGCGGCGGAGATGCCCTGGCCGAGCGAGCCGGTGGACATGTCGACGCCCGGGGTGTCGTTCATGTTGGGATGACCCTGCAGGTGGCTGCCGATATGGCGCAGCGTCTCGAGATCCTCCTTGGGAAAGAACCCACGCTCGGCGAGCACGGCGTACAGGCCCGGAGCGCAATGGCCCTTGGAGAGCACAAAGCGATCGCGGTCGGCCTTGCGGGGATCGGCCGGGTCGACGTTCATTTCCTCAAAGTACAGATAGGTCATGATGTCGGCAGCGCCGAGCGAACCGCCCGGATGGCCGGACTTGGCAGCGTGCACGCCGGTGACGATGCCCTTCCTTACCTCGTTGGCAACCTTTTTGAGCTCTTCGTCGCTCATTGTGCCTTCCTTTCATCCTCTTTAGACAAGATGCGCACGGCACGGAAAGGTAGTCCCAACACAGCCGCAATGCACGTACGTCATTCATTATGCTGGAAACTGATGGCTTTACCAGAGTTTTTATCATTATTTGAACAATTTAGCAGGCAGAACCGCTGATGAAACGGTTTATCAATGTGAACGTCTTTTGGATGGAACGCGATCGACCCTACGCGCTAATGTCCTTGAATCCCTCGCCGAAGGCTTCCGTAACGTCAGCGACCGTCACAATGGCGTGAGGATCGCGCTCGCGCACGATCGTCTTGAGGGTATTGAGCTCTCGACGGCTCACGATGACCATAATCACCGGCTTCTCGGCACCCGAATACATGCCAGTCGCCTTAAACTTGGTACAACCACGACCCAGGCCATACATGATATCGGCAGCGATATCAGGGAACTTGTCCGAGATGATGAGTACCATACGGCGCTTGTTGCCACCATCGACCACGGCATCGATCACGTAGCCGCTAATGACCATCGAAAGGCCTGCATATAGTGCGTTTTCGATTGAAAAGACCGGAGCCGACAGCGCGCATACGGCAACATCGATCGCCATGACGGTCGAGCCCACCGGCAGCGAGGTGTTACGCGAGATGATTTGGCCAATCGTGTCCGAGCCGCCGGTGTTGGCGCCGGCGCGCAACACCATGCCGTAACCGATGCCCGTTATAATGCCGCCCCACATGGCAGGGAGCATCAGGTCCGCATCCGCCAGAGGTGCTACAAACGGGGCGAACAGATCGGTAAAGAAGCCCAGCAGCACAAAGCCCGTCGCGGTCTGCACCACGTAGAACATGCCACCTTCGCGCATAACGACCAGCAACAGCAAGGCGTTCATCACGATCGTCTGAATACCAACGGGAAGCGATAGGCCACGCGATGCGCCGACCGCCTGGATAATGGTGGCAAGGCCCGTAACGCCACCGGCAGCAAGGCCGTTGGGAATCAAAAACAGGTCGGTCGCAATAGCGGCCAGAGCGCACCCCAACATAATCTGGGGCAGGTCGTGAAAGAAGTTCATCGATAGAATGCGCTTGATGTCCAGACGATATGCCATGCTGCCTCCCTCAAAAAAGCGCACCCAAACGGATGTGCTTCGAACTTCTTGCTGTATTCGATTCTACCGATTCGCCGGACAAAAACCACCCCTGCGCAGGGTTTGCTCTGGATACAAAACCACCCTGCTGGGAGGGTTTTAATCCATCTCCACATAAACCGGGCGGTTTATGCAGACGGGGTCTCCGCGTCGGCGTTGCCGGTGGCCCATCGATGGTAGCCAATAACAAACGGGTCCAGGTCGCCATCGTCAAGAACGGCCTCGACATTGCTGGTCTCCACGCCCGTGCGTAGGTCCTTGACCATCTGGTACGGGTAGAGCACGTAGCTGCGAATCTGGTTGCCAAAACCAATCGTGGTCTTGGGTCCGCGGATCTCATCCAGGGCCTCGGCGCGCTTCTCGAGCTCAATCTCGTACAGGCGGGCCTTGAGGATCTGCATGCACGCGGCCTTGTTCTGAATCTGGCTGCGCTCGTTTTGACAGGTAACCACAATGCCGCTGGGGAAATGCGTCACGCGCACGGCGGAGTCGGTGGTGTTGACGCCCTGACCGCCCGGGCCGCTCGCGTGGTACACGTCCACGCGGATGTCATCGGGGCTGATCTCGATGTCGATATCATCGGGTAGCACGGGGATGACCTCGACGCCGGCAAACGTGGTCTGGCGGCGCTTCTTGTCGTCGGTGGGGCTAATGCGAACCAAGCGGTGGACGCCGGCCTCGGCGCGCAGCATGCCAAATGCGTCCTTGCCCTCGACGGTAAAGGTCGCGCGGTCGATGCCGATGACCTCGGCTGCGGGACAGTCGTTGATGGTGACCTTCCAGCCGCGACGCTGGCAGTACTTCATGTACATCTTAAAGAGCATGAAGGTCCAGTCCTGGGCCTCCAGACCACCCTGTCCGGGCTTGATAGTCACAATGGCATCGCCGTGATCGAACTCACCGGTAAACCAGCTCGAAAGCTCAAGCTCATCGATGGCACGGGCCAGGCGCTCAGCCGTGGCTGTAGCCTCCTCGCGAAGGGCGACGGCGTCGGGGTCATCCCCCATCTCCTCGGCAAGCTCCAGCGCGGCGCGGGCATCGGAAAGCTCGCCGCGCGCGGTGTCCATGGCAGCGATATCTTCCTTGGTGCGCGCGATCTCCTCCATAGTGGCACGGGCAGCGTCGGCGTCATCCCAAAAGCCGGGGGCCACGCTTTTAGCCTCGAGCTCGGTCACGCGCGTGCGCTTTTCGTCCAAATGGAGATACGACTCGACCTCGCCGAGCCGGTCCGCGAACGCGTCCAGCTCGGCGGGCGTCACCTCTAAAGCCTCAGCCATTAACGATTCCTGCCGTGGCAGTACTTAAACTTCTTGCCGCTACCGCAGGGGCACGGGTCGTTGCGGCCCACGTTGACGTACGGATCGTCGCTCTCGGACTTGCGATAGGTGGTCACCTTGCCACCGTTGTTGACGGCAGCCGGTCCGCCTTGGACAGCCGTGCGGGCCTGCACCTGCGCCTGCTTGCGCAGCACCGAGTCGCCGTTGTCACCATCGACCTCGGCAGGACCGGAGAAGCGCGCGCCCTCGAGCGCGGGCTCCTCCTTGTGCTCCACGGCACGCGGGGCAGCCTTGATCTCGATGCGCAGAACCGTGCGCAGGTAATCCTCATACATGGTATCGACGAGTATCTGGAACGCGCCGTAGGCCTCGGTCTTGTACTCGACCAGCGGGTCGCGCTGGCCAAAGCCGCGCAGGCCGATGCCGGTCTTGAGGTAGTCCATCTCCTGCAGGTAGTTCATCCAGCGGGTATCGATGACGCGCAGCATGACCTGGGTGTTGAGCTCGCGCATCAGGTCCTCGCCCAAGCGCTCGGCCTTCATGTTGTAGCACTTCTCTACGTAAGCCAGGACATCGGCAGCCAGGGCCTCATAATCCTCGTCGGGGAACTTCGGCGTATCGATGTGGCCGGTGAGCTCCACAACCCACTTACGCAAACCCTCAAGATCGCGCTCGCCCTCGTGGCTGTCCTTGGTGCAGAACTCCTGCACGCAGCGGTACACGGTATCGTGCATGACCTCGGTGATGTGGTCGGTCAGGTCCTTGCCGTCCAGAATCTTGTTGCGCTCGGCGTAGATGACCTGGCGCTGCTTGTTCATGACGTCGTCGTACTCAAGGACGCTCTTACGCATGGAGAAGTTGATGCTCTCGACCTTGTGCTGGGCGCTCTCGACGGCCTTGGAGATGATCTTATGCTGGATGGGCATGTCGTCGCCCATGTCGGCCGTGACCATCATCTTGGAGACGCGGTCCATCTTGTCGCCGCCGAACAGGCGCATGAGGTCGTCCTCGAGCGACAGGTAGAACTGGGTCTCGCCCGGATCGCCCTGACGACCGGAGCGGCCGCGCAGCTGGTTGTCGATACGGCGGGACTCGTGGCGCTCGGTGCCGATAACGGTCAGGCCACCGGCGGCAAGCACGCGCTCGCGCTCGGCCTTGCAAGTCTCCTTGGCCTCGGCGTTAAACTGCTCGAGCTGCTCGGGCGTCACGTCCTCCATGGTCAGGCCCTCGTACTCCAGGCGCTCGCGCACCAACTCGTCGGGGTTGCCGCCCAGCAGGATGTCGGTACCACGACCGGCCATGTTGGTGGCAATGGTAACTGTTCCGCTCAAACCGGCAGTAGCAACAATATCAGCTTCTTTCTGGTGTAACTTCGCATTCAGCACCTTGTGTTCGATCTTGCGCATGGTCAACATCTTGCTCAGCATTTCGGAGATTTCTACCGAAGTAGTACCTACCAATACCGGGCGTCCGGCGTTCACCAGTTGTTCGATTTCTTCGATTACGGCTTTATATTTTTCACGTTTCGTCTTGTAGACGCGGTCGTTCATATCTTTACGGGCAATCGGGCGGTTGGTCGGGATCACTACCACATCCAGTTTGTAGATGTCCCAGAGTTCGCCGGCTTCCGTTTCGGCTGTACCGGTCATACCGGATAGCTTGTGATACATACGGAAGTAGTTCTGCAGAGTAATCGTAGCAAAAGTCTGTGTGGCAGCTTCCACTTTCACGCCTTCTTTGGCTTCGATAGCCTGGTGCAATCCGTCAGAGTAACGGCGGCCTTCCATGATACGTCCGGTCTGTTCGTCTACAATCTTCACCTGTCCGTCGATCACTACGTATTCGTCGTCTTTCTCGAACATGGTGTAAGCCTTCAACAATTGGTTGATAGTATGTACACGTTCCGATTTAATAGCGTAGTTTGTAAGCAGTTCGTCCTTTTTCTCCAACAACTGTTCGTTGGTCAGGTTCATATTCTCCAATTCCGAAAGTTCTGCGGCAATGTCCGGAAGAACGAACAATGTCGGGTCTTCGGAGTTACCGGTGATCAGGTCGATACCTTTATCGGTCAGGTCTACACTGTTCAGCTTTTCATCAATGACGAAGTACAACGGTTCCGTCACTTCGTGCATACGCTTGTTGTTCTGCTCCATGTAGATTTCTTCCGTCTTCAGCATACCGGCTTTAATGCCCTGTTCACTCAGGAACTTAATCAATGCTTTGTTCTTCGGCAAACATTTGTGGCTGCGGTACAGGGCGAGGAATCCTTCTTCCACTTCTTTCTTATCGTTGGATGCGATCAGTTTTTTTGCTTCAGACAAGTACTTGGTTGCCAATACTTTCTGTGCTTCTACCAGACGCTCTACTAGCGGACGGAGCTGCTCGAATAGTTGGTCGTCACCTTTCGGCACGGGACCGGAGATAATCAGCGGAGTACGGGCGTCATCGATCAATACGGAGTCGACCTCATCGACGATAGCGTAGTTGTGCTGACGCTGTACAAGGTCTTTCGGGCTGATCGCCATATTGTCACGCAGGTAGTCGAAACCGAATTCGTTGTTGGTACCGAACGTGATGTCTGCCAGATATGCCTGGCGGCGTGCGTCGGAGTTCGGCTGGTGACGGTCGATGCAATCTACGCTCAAACCGTGGAACATATAAAGCGGGCCCATCCATT
>URYT01000020.1 GCA_900552185.1 uncultured Collinsella sp.
ATGAGCAGGCTGCTATGGACCGCTATCAGCACCTGCTGAAGCTCAAGACGGTGTATAACGAGGCCTAGGTCTCCCACCGCAGGATCTGAGGGCTGACCTTCGCGGACGTCCTCGGACATGAAAGAACCCCCGCTGCGCACTATGTGCGGCGGGGGTTCTTTCGTCCTGCGGAGTGTCCGCGAAGGTCAGCCCTCAGATCCTGCTACGACTACGTCCTTGGATTGTGGGGCTGCATGAGGGACGTGGTTGTGGGGGCCTTTTGTCCCCGTCGCTGTTTCGCGGCGCGGCCGCGAAACCACGCGTTACTTTGGTTATGGAGGGGGCTTGGTTGTTGGTTCAGATGATCTAGAGAGATATGGGTGCAAATGAGAAATCGTTGTTGGGGTCGTCCTTTTCCATAAACTCATCGAGGCAGAATGTCATATAGATTGGAACGTACAGGATCTTGCCCTCTTCGCTAAGGTTTTCGTGGCTCAGCACAACGGCCTCGGGAATCTTGTACTCGCCCACACTCATCAGGCGATCGAGGGCCGCATGTGCTCGAACTTTCTTGCCCGATTTGACTTCGATTGGGACAACATGTCCTCGGGCGCCTTCGATTACAAAGTCGACTTCACCGACCTCACGTGTTTGGTAGTACCACGTATCTGCTCCGAGGGCAACAAGCTCCTGCGCGACCACGTTTTCATAGAGACCGCCGAGGTTGGGGGTTTTCATATCTAGATATACAGCGCGTGCCATGCTACCGGGATATCGCGATGCGAGCATTCCTGTATCGGACTCGTATAGTTTGAAGGCGGCTGCCTTCTCTGTCCTCTTAAGAGGACTCCGGGCCTCCGTCACCTGGGGGACCATCAATCCAACGCCTGCGTTCACCAGCCATAGGAAATCCTGCTCGTATTTTTGAAGACGAGCTCCCTCGCCTAGAGACGAGACGATAAAGCGATGGGACTCCGCCTCAAGCTGAACGGGAATTTGCTCGAAAATGGAGCGAACGTTAAACGCTCGAGTCGATGCATATTTAGAGATATCGCTTTTGTACTGATCGACTAGCTGAATTTGAAGCTCACGCGTTCTCACGAGCGAATAGCCCGAATCGATATAGTTCTGAACGACCTCTGGCATGCCGCCGCAAACGATATAGGCTCTAAAGTTTTTGAGCATCGCCTCATGAATATAGTTTTCGACGGGACGTCTCTCGACAAGGCAGCTGCGAATGTCTGCAAGCACATTCTCGCTGATGCTGTTTGCCCAACAGAACTCTTCAAAATCCATCGGTCGCATAACAATGTGCTCGACATACCCCACCGGAAAAGAAGAGATCCCCTTAAACTCAGTCCCAAGCATAGACCCCGAGAAGACATAGCTAAAGCGTCCGTCCTCGACCAGCGCCTTCATAAGTGTAACGATCTGCGGATACTCCTGAATCTCATCGACGAAGATAAGCGTGTCTCCTTCAACAAGCGGTGCATCCGCAAGAAGGGCCACACGGTTGATGAAGTCAATGGAGTTCTTAGCGCCAACAAGTACGTCTCTTGCCTCGGCATCGAGTAGCAGATTGACCTCATAATACGAAGCGTAGTTGCTCTTTCCAAACGCGCGAATTGCATAGCTCTTGCCAATCTGACGCGCGCCAGTAACAAGCAACGCTTTATTGGATTTGTTCTTCCAGCTCAAAAGCCTGTCAGTGACCTTACGGCATAGCATTAAAACCCCTCAATGACAAAAATTGGCAAATAAATTTGACCCTAATCATACAAAAATTTGCAGATAGATTTGACCCAAATCATACAAAAATTGGCAAATAGCAAAGCTCGCTTAGGCCTCAAAGCCAGCGAGCCAGCACGGTACTTTGCGAAAAGGCTGGCGGCGCCGTTGTTGAGGGTGGCCAGGTTGGCAGTGGCGCCGTTAGCGTTCTCGGCTGCTTGGGCGCGCAGGAGCGAAAGGGCGTCGGCAGCGTTCATGCAGAAGCCGACGGTAAAGTTCCATACTGCGAACTCGCAGTCGCTTGCCGCGGGGTGAAGCGCGATCGGCTATCCCTTATGTTGGATGAAAAGCCCCATGTTTTTGCAGGGATGCATACTCGTCAAATTAATGTATAGAATCGCGTATAGTGCGAGTAAGATATTGCGCTGTCCGTTTTGTGTTTAGCAAAGATATAGTTTGCATAATCTGGTCTAATCCCTGCTCTATTTAAATAAAGTTGCACGTAAATGGCGTAGATATACCTGAACTGGGCTTCTTTACGCTGAGCGGGTAAAATCGACCGTTCGCCGCTTAGGTATTTTCAAAATGAATAAAATGAGCGATAAAGAGAATATAAACCTTAATAAACTCGCGTATCGCACGGACGCGGGTTATTAATGGGTTGTAGGCCTTTTACAGAAAGGATTCCAGCAATGTCTAAGCCTCTTGGCAAGCCCGATCGTATTGTCGTCGCCCTCGGCGGCAACGCCCTCGGCAACAACCCCGTCGAGCAGATCGAGGCCGTGAGCAACACCGCCCACGCTCTCCTCGGCCTCATCGAGCAGGGCAACGAGATCATCATCACCCACGGCAACGGCCCGCAGGTCGGCATGATCCAGAACGCCTTCGCCGCCGCCCACGACGCCATCGGCACCCCCGAGATGCCGCTGCCCGAGTGCGGCGCCATGTCCCAGGGCTACATCGGCTATCACCTGCAGCAGGGCATCGGCCGCGAGATGCACAAGCGCTACAAGCGTTGGCACGCCGCCACCGTCGTCACCCAGATCGAGTGCGATCCCGACGATCCCGCGTTCAAGAACCCGACCAAGCAGATCGGCCCCTTCTACACCGAGGAGCAGGCCAAGGAGTTCATGGCCGAGGATCCCTCCAAGGTCTTCGTCGAGGATTCCGGCCGCGGCTGGCGTCGCGTCGTCGCCTCCCCCGATCCCAAGAAGATCGTCGAGGCCGACTCCATCCTCAACCTGCTCGACAACGAGTTCATCGTCATCGCCTGCGGTGGCGGCGGCATCCCCGTCGTCCGCGACTACGAGAACAAGGGCTGCTACAAGGGCGTTCCCGCCGTCATCGACAAGGACCTGGGCGGCGAGCTGCTGGCCGAGGACTGCGACGCCGACGTCCTGTTCCTGCTGACCGCCGTCGAGCACGTCGCCATCAACTTTGGCAAGCCCAACCAGGAGGAGCTCGAGGACATCACCGCCGACGAGGCCGAGCGTCTGGCCGACGAGGGCCAGTTCGGCAAGGGTTCCATGGAGCCCAAAGTCCGCGCCGCCATCAAGTTCGCCCGCTCCCGCAAGGGCCGCACCTGCATCATCGGCGCCCTGGACAAGGCCGCCGAGACCATGGCCGGCCTCTCCGGTACCCGCATCCACGAGTAGTCCCTACTCTGTTACCTCTCTCGTGGGCGCCAGGCAAAGCGCCCACAAACTAGCCTCTCTTCATGAGCCCCGCAGTCCGCTCCGACTGCGGGGCTTTTGCTATTCACCTAGTCATTGGGGACGTTCTTAAATGACTAGTCAAACAAGAGCGTCCCCAATGACCACTCATTTAAGTCTGTCCCCAATGACTAGTAGTAGGCCCACATGGCTTCGACTTCGTTGAGGACCTCTACGACGCCCCAGCGGCGGGCGCTGCGGCTGGCCGAGTTGGGGTCGTAGACGCCAATCTGGTTGGCGTCGTCGATGCCGTAGAGCACGATGTAGTGGCCTACGTTGGTAAACGTACCGGGGCGCACTGCGGCGATGACGGGCGCACCCGAGCGAAGTGCTTGGGTAATCGATTCGCGATCGTTATAGAGCTGTGTTCCGTTGAGCCCCAGCTGCCACGCACCGCCTGTCATAAACGACCACTCGGTGGCACCGGTGGGGGCGTAGTTGCCGGCTTCGGCCAGTGCGCATATATCGACCGGCGTCTTATCGGTGTGGCCGGTCTTAAAGATATAGACCATGGTGAGGCAAGTGGGACCGCAAGCGTTTTCGCGAATAGTGCCGCCGGCATAGGGCAGCTCCGACCATGCGGGGTCAATTTGGTAGATGTGGGGCATGGCGCCGGCCTGCCATTGCGAGCGTGGGGTCGAGAACGCAAAGGAGTAACCGGGCGCGACGGGAGCTTTAAGCAGCTTGTCCTCGGCAGTGGGCTCAAGACCGGCTGATCCGTGGGAGATACAGGATCCCAAAAACACAAAGACGAGGCAGGCGGCGATGGAGCAAAGCGCAAGGCGTAGGCGGCGGGCCGGAAGCGCGTGGCTTGTGGTGTGCGACGCGGGGTGAGGGGCGGAATTGCCGTGATCGCGTTGAGGTCGCGAAAAGGAGCGCTTGACGTAGTAGTCGGTCTTACGGCGATCGTAGCGGCGTGGCTGCAATGTGTCGGTCTGACGTTGGCGTGTGCTCGTACTCACGCGGTCTGACTGCTGCACGGTACGGCTTTGCTGCCGCGAAGAAGCCCCGGGCTGCTCTTGGGGGCGCTGCGGGTTGTCGTTGTCGGAGGTGCTTCTGGGCGTTGGCGTGGTGCGGCCGGCAAGGCGCACGCTTTGTGGCCGTTGGTCGCCGTCATTGTATCCGTATGCCATTCGAATCACCTTGCCTCATGTGTAACTTGTCTATCCTACATAAAAAGATGCACGACACATGGGTATGTGCGCCAAAAGCCTGACAAATGGTATGAACGTTGCCGCGCCGCGCGCCAAGCGTCACGGCAACAGGTCTTCAAAAGCAGACAAGATGAAAACGTCCAAGACGAATGACGTCTCCCGCCGTTCGTCCCAAAAACGGCGCCGCTCGTTTTGCAGTTCTGCCTTCGGTCGAGCTACAAGCGGCGCTGCTGTGCCAAGGCCGTATCTTAAAGCCACGAAATAAAAGCGCGCGGCAAAACAGACCGCGCAAGGGGTGACGTCAAGGGGCGTCAAAAAGGAAAGGAGGGGAACAATGGCGGACAAGAACGCAGAGGTTGCAGTCGAGGATAACGGCGGCATGAAGAAAACGCTCTCGCTCTGGAACTTCTTCACCATCGGTTTCGGTGCCATCATCGGTACCGGTTGGGTTCTGCAGGTCGGCGACTGGATGGTCGTGGGCGGCGGTCCCGTTCCCGCTATGATCGCATTCCTCTTGGGTGCAATCTTCCTCGTGCCCGTCGGAGCTGTTTTCGGTGAGCTCACGGCTGCTATCCCCATCTCGGGCGGCATCGTCGAGTATGTCGATCGTAGCTTTGGCCGTACGCTGAGCTACATCACCGGATGGCTTTTGGCCCTGGGCAACGGCATCCTGTGCCCGTGGGAGGCCATTGCCATTTCGACCCTCGTGTCCGAGATGTTCGGTAGCCTGCCCGGTCTTGAGTGGCTGCGCGCCGTCAAGCTCTACACCATCCTGGGGGCCGACGTTTACCTGTTCCCGACGCTGATCGCGCTCGGCTTTGCAGTCTACGTCATCTTCCTCAACTTCCGCGGTGCCAGCTCGGCCGCCAAGCTCCAGGCCTTCCTGACCAAGGCCCTGCTCTGCGGCATGCTGCTCGCCATGGGCGTCTCGCTGTTCACCGGCTCGCCGGACAACGCCATGCCCGTGTTCTCCCAGGTCGCCGGCGCTGGCGGCGGCAAGGCCGCTACCGAGAGCACCAGCCTGTTCGCCGGCATCGTGTCGGTCCTGGTTCTGACTCCGTTCTTCTACGCCGGTTTCGACACCATTCCTCAGCAGGCTGAGGAAGCAGCCGAGGGCCTCAACTGGAACAAGTTCGGCAAGATCATCTCCCTGGCCCTGCTGGCCGCTGGCGGCTTCTACATGGTCTGCATCTACTCGTTCGGCACCATCCTCGACTGGCATGAGTTTGTTAAGAGCCCGGTTCCCGCGCTTGCCTGTCTCAAGGGCATCAACATGCTTCTGTACCTGGCCATGCTCGTCATCGCCACGCTTGGACCCATGGGTCCGATGAACTCCTTCTACGGCGCCACGAGCCGCATCATGCTCGCCATGGGCCGCAAGGGCCAGCTGCCCGAGCAGTTCGCCGAGGTCGACCCCAAGTCCGGCGCTCCCAAGCTCGCCTGCGTCGTTCTGGGCGTCATCACCGTCGTCGGTCCGTTCCTGGGCAAGAACATGCTCATCCCTCTGACCAACGTGTCGGCTCTCGCCTTCATCTTCTCCTGCGGCATGGTCGCCCTCGCTTGCCTGCGTATGCGCTTCACCGAGCCCGACCTGCCTCGTCCCTACGAGGTGCCCGGCGGCAAGTTTGGCATCTGCCTCGCCATCGCTGCCTGCGCCATCATCATCGGCCTGCTCGTGATTCCGTTCTCTCCCGCCTCCCTCAACATGGTGGAGTGGAGCATCGTGATCGGCTGGTTGGCTATTGGCCTGGCCCTCATGGCTTTCACCAATTCCCGCAAAAAGTAACGCCTAGCCGGGGCGGATTGGGTGCGCGGTGCCCTCTCTCCCGCGCACCGAGCCCGGCGCCACTTGGGTAGCTTTGTGAGGCCTTAACCCAACACGGCCTCGCCCACTATATGGATCCATAAGGAGGAACCATGTCCACTAAGTATGCAATCGTTGGCGGTAAGCTCATCGACGGTACCGGTGCCGAGCCGGTCGAGAACTCTCTCGTTCTCGTCGACGACAACGGCAAGATCGAGTACGCCGGTGTTATGCAGGACCTTCCTGAGGGCGTTGAGGTCATCGACGCCGCCGGCAAGACCGTCCTTCCCGGCCTGATCGACACCCACCTGCACTTCTCGGGCAACTTGACCGACGATGACACCGACTGGGTCATGCAGCCGCTCCTCGAGAAGCAGGCCGTCGCCGTCAAGCAGGCCTACGACTGCCTCACCCACGGCCTCACCACCGTCTGCGAGATCGGCCGCTTTGGTATCCAGATCCGTGACTGCATCGACAAGGGCGTCTTCAAGGGCCCGCGCGTTCTGGCCACCGGCCTTGGCTTCTGCCGCGTTGCCGGCCACGGCGACTCCCACCACTGCAGCCAGGAGCTCAACAAGGAATCGCACCCCTGGGGCGATCAGGTCGACGGTCCTTGGGATCTGCGCAAGGCCGTCCGCCGTCGCCTGCGTGAGAACCCCGATGCCATCAAGATCTGGGCTACCGGTGGCGGCATCTGGCGCTGGGACTCCGGCCGCGACCAGCACTACTGCTCCGAGGAGATCCAGGCCGTGGTCGAAGAGGCAAAGATGGTCGGCATCCCCGTGTGGAGCCACTGCTACAACAACCACGCCGCTGCCTACGATTCCGTTCGCTTTGGCTGCGAGCAGCTGATTCACGGCTTCGATATCGATGAGCGCACCATGGACCTCATGGCCGAGCAGGGCACCTTCTTCACCCCGACGATCGCCTTCCTGCCCACCTGGTACGCCACCTATCCGCCCGTCTACGTCCCCGAGCTGCACGACAAGTACGAGGGCACCCTGGTCGAGAAGGAGCTGCAGCGCAACTACGACTGCCTGCGCGAGGCCAAGAAGCGCGGCGTCGTCATGACGATCGGCTCCGACTCCTTCTCCTTCGTCACCCCGTACGGCACCTGCTCCATCGAGGAGATGTACGAGTTCGTCGACAAGATCGGCTTCACCCCGGTCGAGACCATCACCTGCGCCACCCTCAACGGCGCCAAGATGTGTCACATCGAGGACGAGACCGGTTCCATCGAGGCCGGCAAGTGCGCCGACCTGCTGGTCGTCAACGGTGACGTCGCCGCCGACATCCACGTGCTCAACACCGACAACATGGACGTCATCATGAAGGACGGCTGGATTGTCGAGGGCGGCACCTTCGGCGAGGCAAACAAGTACAGCGCCTAAGCTACCGTTCATCGATGGCTTGATGTAAAACACAGTATTTGATTGCATAATGCAATGGAGAGGGTCGCTTGCGGCCCTCTTTATTGCTATGGGGTGCGTCAGTAAGAAGGAGATGACGGTGGATCTCAATAGGCTGATTCTGGGCAAGAGCTACAACTCTACCAAGGTCTTTCGTACCGCTCAGCATGTGGTTCAAGCCATCTTGCTCGGTATTGTCGTTCCGCTGCTTATCCTGCTGCTCATCTGGGATCTAACCGATAATCCCAATCCCGTTCCGGCCGTTGTCGTCATTGCCGGCTTGGTCATGCTGTGCTTCTTCTTCTCGTACGTCTTTGTCGTTCCCGACGACCTCACATCGAGCGCAACCGACCGCACGCTCGCCATCGCTTCAAAAATATTCGCCTACACGTCGCGCGGCCTTACGCCCGAAGCTGCCCTGGGCGCCTCTAAGATCATCCTGTCCGAAACTATCGCCTCTGCCATCTGCTTTACCGACGGCAAGCAGGTGTTGGCAAGCTGGGGCGAGGACTCGGCAAAATGCCCCGCGGGCACCCCGGTGGTGCTGCGGACTACGCTCAACGTGATCAACAGCGGTGAGCAAAGCGTGTTCTCGCGCGATGCCTCGACCGAGACAGGTGGCTACTTTCCGCGTCTGCGCGCCGGTATTGTCGCACCGCTTACCGTGCGCGGGCATTGCGTGGGCACGCTCGAGCTGTATTATCCCCGTCTGAGCAGCATCGATATGCGCCAGACGGCGCTTGCCTCGGGCTTTGCCGACCTCATTTCCACGCAGCTTGCGAGCTTTGAGCTCGAGCGCCAGGACGAGCTTACGGCCCGCGTGGAGCTGCGCGCCTTGCAATCGCAGGTCGATCCTCATTTTCTGTTTAACACCATCAGCACCATCGTGTCGCTCGTACGTACCGAGCCGGACAAGGCAAGGTCGCTGCTGATCGACTTTTCCAATTACTACCGTCAGACGCTTTCTGATTCCGATACCCTCACAACGCTCGAGCACGAGGTGGAACAGGGCACTCGCTATATCAATCTTATGCAGGCTCGTTATGGCGACGGCCGTCTGCGCGTCTCGGTCGATATCGACTTTGAGGTGCGCGATTGCATGGTGCCGCCGTTTATCTTGCAGCCGTTGCTCGAAAACTGCATCAAGCACGCGCAGCGCGAGACCGAGCCGCTTTCTATTCATGTTAGGGCTTTCGAGACCGATGACGGTTTGGAGATCATCGTCGAGGACGATGGCATCGGTATGAGCGAAGAAGTCTGCGCGCATCTGTTTGAGCAACATCGCCTGGAGGAGCCCGAGAGCATTACCGCCGACGGTTCCATCAAACGAGGCTGCGGCCTGGCGCTCTTTAACGTACTTCAGCGCATCCATTTCTTTTACGGAGAAGATTCCGGCATGCGCGTGAAGTCCCAGGAGGGCGTGGGAACGCAGGTCATCGTCGAGCTGAACGGCGAGCCGCATGAGCCGGCGCCGTTGACGGCGTAGCACGCGGTTGGATTGAGAGAAAAAGAGGGGAAGCACATATGTCCGAAGGCTGGAACATCTTGGTGGTTGATGACGAGCCTCCCATTAGGGCTGAGCTACGCTATCTGTTGGAAAAGGATACGCGTGTGGGTCAGATTGCCGAGGCGGGCAATGTCACCGAAGCCGTGGAGTCGATTCTGTCGAACAAGCCCGACGTGTTGTTTTTAGACATTACCATGCCCGGTCGCTCGGGAATTGAGCTTGCCGAGACGCTGCAGAACCTAAAGACGCCGCCGGTGGTTGTGTTTGTGACGGCGTTTGCCGAGTATGCGGCTGATGCCTATAACCTCGATGCGGTCGACTATGTCGTCAAGCCGGTCGAGGACGCACGCCTGTCAAAGGCACTCGACAAGATCGAGGCAGCCTTGGGTGTCCGTCGTGTTATCCACGCTCCGCGCCAGCCTTTGCGTCTGACGGTGGACCGCGGGGGCAAAAAGGTGTTCATTCCCGCCGCAGACGTCTGCTACTTTGAGGCGCGCGCCGATTTTTGCAACGCCGTCTGCGCCGAGGGAACGTACCTGATCAATGAGTCGATCTCTTCGCTCGAGCGTCGCTTGGACTCCGAGGGCTTTATTCGCGTTCATCGCAGCTACCTGGTCAATTTGGAAGACGTGCACAATGTTGAGATTGGCTCCACGGGGTTGATGGAGCTCAGGCTCGACCGCGTGAACTCGACGGTACCGGTGTCCCGTCGTCGTGCCGCCGAGGTCAAGTCGCACCTGGGGCTTGCGTAAGAGGCTTGCGTGCCGTCGTTTACCATCGCAGGTTTGGCATGGGCGCGCGGTGGGCATAATGGGTGGCATCGAATGAAATCGAAAGGATCATTATGCCCGCGCTTATCACCCATCATCTGTTTGGCGAGGAAAGCATCAACCGTCTTCCGCAGGGCGTCATCACGTCCGATGAAGAGCGCATTGCCTTTATCTTGGGCAACCAAGGCCCCGACCCGTTTTTCTTTCACATTCTGACACCGCGTGTTTCCGACTGCACGCTGCTGGCGCAGGTCATGCATCGGTCGCGCATGTCTCGCCAGTTCGCGTGCCTGCGCGACGGCGTGTCGCATCTGCTGCCGCGCGACGCCAGCTTGGGTCGCGCCTTTGCGCTGGGCCTGCTGTCTCATTACGTACTCGACCGCAACGCCCATCCCTTTGTCTATGAGCAGCAGTTTGGCATCGTGGAGTCCGATCCAGAGCTTGAGGATTCGAGCAGTCAGGTCCATGCCGTGATCGAGAGCGACCTGGATGTGCTGATGCTGCAGCTTAAACGCGATGGCGCTACGGTCGACGATTACCCGCCGGCGGGCGAGATCGTCACCACCGATCGCATCAATCGCGTGGCCGGCGTGCTGATGAGCTATGTTGCCGGACGCGTGTACGGCATTGACATTCCGGCGGGGGAGTACGGTGCTGCCGTTGCCAATATGCAGCGACTTTACCGCGCGATTGAGCCGGCCGGCTCCGCAAAGACGCGCGCGATCTCGCTGGTTGAGGACTTGGTGCACGACTACTCGCTGCTCGACGGCCTTGCCCATCGCGTGACGACGGAGCTGCCCGAGCGCACCGGTAACCTGGGCCATCTGACATGGAAGAATCCCTTTACCGACGAGGTCTCGAACGAGAGTTTCCCCGAGGTCTTTGATCGCGCGCTGGTCGATTACGAGTGCACGGTCGCACGTTTTATCGAGACCGGTGACATGGATGCCGTGACCAGTCACGTCAACTACAGCGGTCGCGCGCTCAATGCCGATGAGGAGTTCGACCGCGAGGAATAGGGCCCGTGCGTGCCCCTTTGCCGAATCCTTACCGGCGGTTCTGGACAATTGGGGTACGATGAACTAACTGCATATCGGGCAAATACGAAGGGTCCCTGTCCATGAAATACACCAAGCTCGAGCGTAACTGGGTTATGTACGATGTAGGCAATTCGGCCCTTGTGCTGCTCAATACCTCGGTGGTGCCCATTTACTTTAACGCCATCAATACCGGCGCTTCCTCGGCCGACCTGGTGGTCGCTTGGGGCAATGCGCAGACGATCGCCTCGCTGGTCATCGCCATGCTCATGCCCATTCTGGGCGCGCTTGCCGACTACGCCGGCAACAAGATCAAGTTCTTCTTGGGCTTCTTCCTCACGGGCCTGGTGCTTTGCCTGGCGCAGGCTATCCCAATGTCCGCCATGGCATTTTTGACCGTGTACGTCCTATGCACCATCGGCCTTAACTCTTCTATGACGTTCTACGACGCCATGCTGCCCGACATTACCACCGACGAGCGCATGGACGCCGTGTCCAGCTCGGGCTATGCCTGGGGCTACATCGGTTCCACCGTGCCGTTCGTCATCTGCCTGGCGCTCATCATGGGTGGCCCCGCTCTTGGCGTCCCCACCATGCTGGCAACGCGTCTGTCGTTTATCATCACTGGCGCCTGGTGGCTCATCTTTACTCTGCCGCTCATTCGCACCTATAAGCAAAAGTACGGTCGCGAGCGCGGTCCCGAGGACACCATCGGCCACATCGTGGGCGGTGTGTTCTCCGAGGTCGGACACACCATGCGCGAGATCGCCCACAACAAGACCGTGCTGGTCTACATGGTCGCGTTCTTCTTCTACATCGACGGCGTGCACACGGTCATTTCCATGGCAACCAGCTACGGCTCGGCTTTGGGCATCGATTCGACGCAGTTGGTGCTGGCGCTGCTCGTTACGCAGTTTGTTGCTTTTCCGTCTGCCATCATCTACGGCAAGCTCGCCGGACGCGTGGGCACGCTCAACATGATCCTGGTGGCCGTCGCCGCCTACATGGGCATTGTGCTGTTTGCCGCGTTCTTCCTAAAGACCGCCTTCGAATTCTGGGTGCTTGCCATTATGGTCGGCCTGTTCCAGGGCGGCGTGCAGGCGCTCAGCCGTAGCTACTTTGGCCGCATTATCCCTAAGGAAAAATCCAACGAGTACTACGGCTTCTTTGACATCTTTGGTCGTTATGCAAGCGTCATGGGCACCTTCCTGGTGTCGGTTGTCACCTCGCTGACCGGCAACCCGTCGCTGGGTGTCCTTTCCATTGGTGTGCTGCTGGTCGTTGGCTTTATGCTGCTGGTCCGCCTGTCCCGCATGACTCGGGCGGCAGAGCATGCCGCATAGGAGCGAGAGGCTATTGTGCCTGTCCACGGTACTCTTTTGGGGTTATCCGCAATAAACATTGCGACTTGCGAGCAATGATTTGCCCAAGTGGGTATGATGGAATCAGCTAGGTCGCGGGGCGTCGCCTGTGTTTGGCGGCGTCCCGTTTTTGTGTTGCAGGGAGGGTAAGGCATGAACGCCACGGTCGTGATTCCAACGTATTGGGCGGGCGATGACGCTTGCGCAAACGCCCCTGGCACCTATGACCATTCGACGCGACTCAACGCCGACAATCCCGAACTCGACCGCTGTCTGGCCTCGCTTGAGCAGGTACGTGACATCCCGCGCATCATCCTTTTGGTGGTCTGTCCCGTTTCTGCCACAGCCGATGTGTCGCCGCGCGTGCACGAGATTGTCGACGCGCATCCCACGCTCAAGGTCACCGTTGTCACCAACACCCAGGCCTCGCGCATCGCAGACCGGGTTGCTCAGATCGCGCCCAAGGGTTCGGGCGAGTGCGTGAGCCTGCGAGGCTACGGTGCCATCCGCAACATGGGGCTAGCCTGCGCCGCTGTGCTGGGGCATGACGCGGTTATCTTTTTGGATGACGATGAGACTGTCATCGACGCCGACTTTATGAAGCGCGCGACCTATGCGTTGGGGCAGCAGACGCGTCAGGGCTTGCCGATCTTGGTCAAGAGCGGTTATTTCTACGATCGCGACGGCTCGCCGCTGGCTCCCACGGACAAGGCGGGCATCTGCCATCGTTGGTGGACCAAGCGCATCGAGTTCAACCGTTGGATGAAAAAGGCGCTCTCGGGCACCCGCATCTCGCGCTCCAACTACGTGTGCGGCGGCCTAATGGCCCTGCACGCCCGCGCCTTTACGCGTGTGGCCTTTGACCCGTTTATCACCCGCGGCGAGGACTTGGATTACCTCTTTAACATGCGCATGTTTGGCTACGACGTGTGGTTCGATAACGAGTGGACCGTGCGCCATCTGCCTCCGGAGTCCGAAAAGCGCTCACCGCGCTTTATGCAGGATGTATACCGTTGGTACTACGAACGGGCCAAGTTGACATTCGCCGCGCATCAAAAGGAGCTCATTCCCGTTACGGCGGCATCACTCATGCCCTACCCGGGCCCGTGGATTTCGCGCGAGCTCGACGACCGCGTGCGCAAGACCGCTATGGTCCGCAGCGTGTTTACCCGCGAGCATGAGGGCTACCTGCGCATTTGGCGCCATGGTATCGGCGAGGCAAAGGCCTATGCGCGCCAAAACGCTGCAAGCTACCTGCGTTTCCAGAGCTTTTGGCCCAAGATCATGGACGGGCTTTGGCGTGACGCACAACTGATCAGTATCCTGGAGGGGGCCGAATGATCGACCGCCGCGCCCAGCGCGATAGTTCAATATCAATCTTTCGTATCATTGCCGTTGCCTGCGCCATTTGCGTGCTGGTGTACTTTATTTTTGCCTTGGTGACCGGTATCGAGCCGATCGCCACGGTGATTGCCTGCGCGCTGCTGTGCATCTTTCTGTGCATCTTTATCTTTTTGACGCTCAATCCCGATTCGGTGCGCTCCCAGTACACCGAGGAGACACTCTCGGTGGCCTCGGCCATGCTCGAGGACATTAAGGGCGGTCTGACGCAGGAGTCGGCGCGTTTGGTGTGCCGGCGCATTTTGCCCGAGACGCGCGCCATGACGGTGGCCATCACCGACGAGGGCAACGTGCTTGCCTGCGCGGGAGAGTTTGAGGAAAAACTACTGCCAGATTCTCCCATCCACACGCTTGCCACGCGCTACGTTATCGAACATGGCATCGTGCAGTCGTTCAACCGTATGGTGGATGTCGTGGGCTCGGACGGCTCGCACAACCAAGTCCCCGCCGGCATTATCGCCCCCATCAAGGTGGGCGATCGTACCGTCGGCACGCTCAAGTTCTACTACAAGACCCCGCGCGCCGTCGACCGTACCCAGTACGCGCTTGCCTCGGGCTTTGCCGAGATCTTGTCCACGCAGCTCGCTATCCACGAGCTCGAGGTGCAAAAGGAACTCACGGCGCGCGCCGAGGTGCGTGCGCTGCAGGCGCAGATTAACCCACACTTCCTGTTCAACACGCTGAACACCATTGCATCGTTTACGCGCACCGATCCGCTGCGGGCCCGCGAACTGCTTCGTGAGTTCTCATCGTTCTATCGTGCCACGCTCGACAACTCGGGATCGCTTATTCCGGTCTCGCGCGAGGTTGCACAGACCAAGCGCTACCTTACCTTTGAGAAGGCCCGCTTTGGCGAGGACCGTGTGCTTGCGACGTTCGATGTGTCCGAGGACGTGGAAGATACGCTGGTGCCGGCGTTCGTGATCCAGCCGATTGTCGAGAACGCCGTGCGTCATGGTATGGGCGATGACGACGCCCTGAGGATCGACGTGACCGTTCACCAAGACGGCGAGGATGCAATCTTGATTGCCGTGGCCGATAATGGCGTGGGCATGGATGAGGGTACCGCCGCCAGACTGTTTGACGAACGCTCTGCCCGTCCCGACGCCAGCTCTCCCCAGGGTGGCGGCGCCGGTGTGGCCATGCACAATATTTCGGAGCGCATCCATCGCTTTTATGGGCCGCACTCCTATACGCGTGTCGAATCGGCGCCGGGCAAGGGCACCAAAGTGCTCCTTCATCTTGATTTGTCAGAGAGCATCTTTGACATTCAAGAGTAAAATAAAAGGCTACGGGCTCAACGTCATGCGACGGATGCCCGGCGTAGTTAGTTGACGAAAGGTTTTATCCCTATGCTGCGTGCGATGATTGTGGATGATGAGGCGCCGGCTCGCTCGGAGCTTCGCTTCCTGCTCGAGCAAACGGGCAAGATCGGCACGATCACGGAGGCGTCGAGCGTCCGCTCCGCCATCGAGATGCTTATGGAAAGTCGCGTGGATGTCGTGTTTCTCGATATCTCGATGCCCGGTGCCTCGGGCCTGCAACTTGCCGAGGCGCTGCATAAGCTCAAAAATCCGCCGGCGATCGTGTTTGTGACTGCGTATAGTGACCATGCGGTCGAGGCATTCGACGTGGATGCCGTCGATTATCTGATGAAGCCGGTCGAGGAAGCTCGCTTGGATCGCGCGATCGAGAAGGTCATGCAACGCACCAAGCCGGTTACGGACAGCAAGGTGACCATCGAGCGTATCCCGGTGGAAAAGGGCGGCCGCAAGGTGCTCATTCCCGTGGACGACATTCGCTTTATCATGGCCAAGGACGATTACTCCTGCATCTATACCGTCGATGATCGCTTTTTGTCGACGACCTCGCTGGCGCAGTTTGAGGCCAAGCTCTGCGACTTTGGCTTCTTCCGTGTTCACCGCCGCTATATCGTCAACTTGGCGTGCGTCACGGATGTGGAGACGGTGCCCTCGGGCGCCATCCAGCTGGGCATTACGGGCGTCGACGAACGCGTGCCGGTTTCGCGCCGCCGCGTCGTGCCGCTCAAGAAGGCTCTGAGTCTCTAGCACACTGGCCCCGCAGCCCTGTAGACCCATCGTCTGCGGAGCCGTGGGGCCTTTTTGTATGTATCTGCCGAATCGTTTTTTGCGGAAGGGATCCCATGAACAGTGCAAGCGCCAAGCGTATCGACATCATCTCGGACACCCACGGCTATTTATCGCCTGCGCTCTTGGATGAGCTTGAGGGCGCAGACCTGATCATCCACGCCGGCGACCTCACGTCAGAGATGGACTACGAGCACCTATGCACCATCGCCCCCGTGCGGGCCGTACTGGGCAACAACGATTACTACCGCGACTACGGTCCCGATGTAGACCGTCTTGCGCTCTTTACCTACGAAGGACTCAAGTTCGCCGTAGCCCACTACCGCGAAGACCTTCCGGTGGGATCCGTAGACGTAGCCATCAACGGCCACACCCACGTAACCAAAGAAGCCCAAGTGGGCCGCTGCTTAGTCCTCAACCCGGGCAGCGCCAGCTACCCCAGAGGCACCCGAGGCCCCACCATGGCCAGAATGCTCGTAAAAGACGGCCATGTCATAAGCACCAAATTTATTGACCTAGACTAACCGCAACAAAAACGGGGGATGCACAATGCATCCCCCGTTTTTCTTTAAGCCAAAGGCCGAAGTTCAACAAGATCCATCAGACCAACCCCGCCGAGG